>JBJTOW010000643.1:0-2734 GCA_046074805.1 Planctomycetota bacterium
TGGCGATCGGCGATGTGACGGTGGGCGTGATTTTCACGGCGACGAGCGGCCTGTCGACGACGGCGGACACGATCAGCCTGACGAATACGACAACGGGTGGCATCACGGTGGGCTCGGCGGTGACGGCGGGCGGCGCGAATGGCGTGACGCTGAACGCGAACGCCGCCGGAAGCGGCAACGGCAACCTGGCGGTGAATGCGGCGGTGAGCTCCTCGGGCGGCGCGATCACGCTTGGGGCTTACGGCGATGTGACGTTCAGCGCGACGGGCGATGTTTCAAGCGGCAACGGGAACGTGGTGGTGGGCGCCGACACGGATACGACGGTTGGCGGCGTGGTCACTCTTGACGCGGGCACGACGATCAACGCGGGTTCGGGCACGATCGCGGTGACGGCGACGGGCAACATCACGCTGACGGGCCTCACGACGACGAACACGACGACGGGGGCGGTGAGCGTGACTTCCACCAGCGGATCGATTTTGGACGCTGGCGACACGACGGTGGACATCACGGCGAACGCGTCGGGCTCGCGGGTGTCGTTGTCGGCGGCGACCGGCATCGGCACTTCCTCGGACGATGTCGATCTGGCGGCGGCGGCGATGCAAGCGACCAACAGCACGAGCGGCGGCATCTTCCTGCAGGAGACGAACGGGCTGTCGATTGGCGGCACGGGCGTTTCGACGGGCGGTGGCAACGGCGCCATCAACATCGATGTGGTTGCGGGCGCGTTGTCGGTCGATAGCGTTATCACGGCGAACGGTTCGGGCACGGTCACGCTGACGGTGGCTGGAGCGTTGACGGTGGCAGCGGGCGTTTCTTCGACGAGCGGCAACCTGTCGTTCTCGGGCGCGTCGATCGCGTTGAACGCGTCGAATGCGTCCGCGAGCACCAGCGGCAACGTGTCGCTGACCGCGGCGACGGGCGGGATCACGGACGGCAATAGCACAAGCGTCAACGTTTCGGGCAACGTGCTGTCGGCCAGCTCGGCAACGGGCATCGATCTCGACACGACCGTTGTTACGGCGTCGTCGCTGTCGGTGTCGGGCTTGGGCGATATCGCCATCGACGACACAGCGGGCGGCCTGACGGTGACATCGGCGATGACGACTGACGGCACGATCACGCTGACGGCGGCGGCCGGGAATTTGTCGCTGGTCTCGGTGACGGCGGGCGGTTCCAAAAACGTGTCCGGCACGACGACGGGCAGCGGCGACATTCAAATAGGCAATGTCAGTGCTGCGGCCGCGACGATCACGCTGACGGCTGCGGGTGGGATCACCGACAGCAATGCGGCGACGGTGAATTTGACGGCTTCTTCCGCGTCTTTGACAGCCGTCAGCGGTATTGGAGATTCGAACGCGCTCGAGACGAACGTGACGACGATCGCGTTTTCGAATACGGTTAGCGGAACCGTGGAGTTGACCGAGGTCGCGGCTGGCGGCGGATTCACCGTGGGTTCGGTGGGTACGGTGACTACGTCCAGCAACACGGCAGCGGGCGGGACGGTGGCGCTCACAGCGAGCAGTCCGATTGTGTTCGCGGTGAACACGACGTCGGCTGGAACATTGACCGCGCAGGCGCTCGAAGTTTCGGGCGCTGGCGACAACATCACGGTGAACGCGTCGGTGACGGTCCGCTCGACGAGCGGTTCGGTGGTGTTCGAGGCGGGCGACAACATCGTGGTCAGCGGCACGGTGCAGTCGGACTCGGGGAATATCACGCTCGACTCGGGCTTCGGCGACACGGACAACGTGGCGCTGCAGACACTCGATGGCACGCTGACGGCTTCCAGCGGCACGGTGACGATCGACTTGAACGCGGAGTCGGGCGACGCGACCCAAGGCGCGGCGGGCACGATCACGGCGAGCGTTCTGGCGCTGTTGGCGACGGGTGGGGGCACGGGCGCCTACGTGCTGGCCGCCTCGACGACGAACAATGTCGGCGCGCTCACGGCAAGCGTCGGCGGCGCGATCGACTTCTTCGACACCACGGGTCTGACGATTGGCTCGGGCGGCGTTGGCGTGACGACTTCCAACGACGACGCGACGTTCGTGGTGGGTGCGGGCAATATCTCGCTCGCGGAAGACATCGCCCTGGGCACGGGCGCGTTGCGGTTGCAGACGAACGCGGTTGCGGGCTCGATCACGCAGACCTCCGGAAAAACCGTGGTCGCCTCGTCGTTGGGGCTACGGGCCGGCACGGGCGGGATCAACTTGCCGACGGCCGGCAACGACGTCGACACGCTGGCCGCGACCACGACCGGTTCGTTCGCGATGCGGGATGTCGACACGTTGACGCTCGGCACGGTGGCCGTCGACGGGGTGTTCACGCCGGCGGTGACGGGGCTGACGGCGGGCGGTTCGCTGGAACTGGTGGTCGGTGGGGATCTGACGATCACGCAGAGCATTTCGGCCAGCGGCCAGACGGTTCGGCTTGCTTCGACGGGCGGCGGCGTTTCGGAATCGGGCTCGGCGACGATCACGGCGGGGACGCTCGGCGTTCGAGCTGGCGGCGGCAACATCGCGCTCGGGAACAACAACGACGTCGACAATCTGGCGGCGTTCGCCAGCGGTTCGATTGCCATCGTGAACACCAACGGGGTCGCGATCGGCGATGTGACGGCGGGCGTGAATTTCACGGCGACCAGCGGCCTGTCGACGACGGCGGACTCGATCAGCTTGACGAACACGACGGCGGGCGGCATCACGGTGGGCTCGGCGGTGACGGCGGGCGG
>JBJTOW010000644.1:0-7591 GCA_046074805.1 Planctomycetota bacterium
CCGCTGCCGGCATGAAGGCGTTCTTGGTGAATCGCGTGGGCGACTTTGGGTTCGCACTCGCATTGTTCACCATCTGGACCACCTACGGGACGCTGGACTTCCACGACCGCGCGTCGGTGGCCTCATTCGTTGGTGAAGCCACTGCTTCCGCCAGCGAGTCGCCTGGCGGTTCCGCGAGCGACCGCGACCTCGGGCCGCAAGGCGTCGTTAGTCCGGCGCGGATCAAGGCGAATGCCTACTGGGGCGGCGGAGTTGGACTGACGATCTGCTTGCTGCTCATGCTTGGAGCGTGCGGCAAGAGCGCCCAATTCCCACTCCATGTTTGGCTGCCCGACGCCATGGAAGGGCCGACGCCTGTGAGTGCACTCATCCACGCCGCAACGATGGTGACGGCCGGCGTGTACATGGTGACGCGTTGCACACCGCTATTCTCCGCCTCGCCCGAGGCGCAGGCAACCGTCGCGATCGTCGGCGGAGCCACCGCTTTGTTGGCCGGTTTGATCGCGTTGACGCAAAATGACTTGAAGCGCGTCCTGGCGTATTCGACCGTTAGCCAGTTGGGCTACATGTTTCTCGGACTGGGAACGGGCTCAATGCTCGGCATCGTCGCCGGAATGTTTCACCTGTTCACCCACGCGTTCTTCAAAGCGTTGCTCTTCCTCGGGTCGGGAAGCGTGATGCACGCCATGGGTCATGTGATCGACATGCGGCGGTTCAGCGGGTTGCGACGCTTGATGCCGGTAACTCACGCCACATTCCTCATTGGCTGTCTGGCACTGGCTGGCGTACCCCCGCTTTCCGGATTCTGGAGCAAAGACGCCATTGTCGCTTCACTGCACGAACAAGCCCATCATTGGGAACATGCCGGAGAACATGACCACCCGGCCGCAACCGCCGAAGGGGAAACACGGATTCCAGCGGCAAACGCCCCGACGCTGATATCGGCCGCCGCTCTCGCCAAGCTCTATCAAAGCCTCTATCTACTGGCCCTCGTCGTCGCTTTCATGACGGCGTTTTACACGTTCCGCGCCTTTTATCTGACGTTCTACGGGCCCGAGCGAATTCCGGCGGAAGCTGGAAGCCACGCGCATGAATCGCCATGGACTATGTGCGGTCCGCTGGCGATACTAGCAGTCCTCGCCGCCATCATCGGCGGCTATCTGGAATGGACCCATGGCTTCGCCCACTTCGTTTCGCTCGCGCCGTCGCTAGCCGGTGGACCGGTGCTTGGCACGGAGCAACCGGGCGAGTTTCATTTGACCGTCGCGGCGACCAGCACGCTGGTCGCTTTAGCGGGTATTCTGCTCGCTAGCTACCTGTATCTCGGCGGCAAACGCGAGGTCCAGTGGCTGTCTTCCAAGGCGAACTTGGACGAACTGTCCGTGTGGATGGACGTGGAGCGGGTGGCGCGGTGGCGACAAAAACCGTGGATCGCCGGAATCCATGCCAACGCCAAGCGAATTGGCCTAGGTTGGCTGACCGCGATCGTTGGCAATCTTTTGCTCTTTTTAGCCCTGTTGTTAACAGCTCCAATGGCGTTGGGGCATTACGTTTCACCTTATCGACTATCCTACCGCAAGTTTTACTGGGATGAAATCTATATGGCGACGGTGGTCTGGCCCTTGCAGACGTTGGGAATTTTGCTGGCGTGGGTCGATCGCTGGATCGTCGATGGCGCGGTGAATTTCCTGGGAAGGCTGCCATCCCAGCTTGGCGGGCTGATGCGGTCGCTGCAAATGGGGCTGGTGCCGTTCTATGGTTTGGCCATGCTGTTGGGCACGCTGATTTTGATCGCGGCCAAACTGTTGTGGGCGGGAAGCTGAGCAAGTTCGAGGCGAATCACGAACATGTCGCAATTATTGTTGGTGACAATCTTTTTGCCGCTGGCCGGCGCGATAGCGATGGCTGGCCTTGCCCCGCTCGGCCGCCAAGCCGTTCGATGGTCCGCGCTGGTGATCGCGATCGCGACATTGGCTCTCGCGGCAACCGTCGTGAACAGCTTTCCGGAGGACGGCGCCACGGCGTTCGCGAGCAGCGACATCGCGTGGGTGGGCCCCGCGAGCGGATCTGGCCCCGGGGCGACATGGTTGCCCGATGTGCGTTTCAGCGTTGGACTGGACGGTCTGGGCATTTGGCTCTTCGGCCTGTCCGCTTTATTGCTCCTGACTTCCGTGCTCGTCAGCTGGGACGCGATCCAAGATCGGCCCGCTCTTTTTTACGGCATGTTGTTACTGTTGGAATCCGGATGCCTCGGGGTATTCGCGGCGCGTGATCTGTTGCTCTTTTACATCTTCTTCGAATTCACGCTTATTCCGTTGTTCTTTCTGATCGGCATCTGGGGCAGCGAAGACCGTCGCTATGCGGCGATTAAGTTTTTCCTGTTCACGCTGGCGGGCAGCGTTTTAACATTCCTAGGGTTACTGGCGATTGTTCTGTGGGACGCGCAGCACACGGGCGGCGGCTTGCGGTTCTCTATCGAAGGCTTGACCCAAGGCTTGGCGGCCCATCCACTGCCCGAGTCTTGGCAGGTGTGGATCTTCCTGGCTCTGTTCGCTGGCTTCGCGATTAAAGTCCCGTTGTTCCCGCTGCACACTTGGTTGCCGCTCGCTCACGTCCAGGCGCCAACAGCGGGAAGCGTCTTCCTGGCGGGAGTGCTGTTGAAGATCGGAACCTACGGATTCTTGCGGTTCAACATTCCTTGGCTGCCAGCGGCTACCGCGACATTCATGCCGTGGATGCTACTGCTGTCGGTCGTAGGCATTGTTTACGGAGCGTTGATCGCCTTGGCCCAACGCGATATGAAGCGGCTGATCGCCTACTCCAGCGTTAGCCACCTTGGATTCGTGATGTTGGGATTGTTCGCGATCAATCGCTTGGGGATTCAGGGTGGCACCCTGCAAATGATCAACCACGGCCTCTCGACAGGCGGTCTGTTCGCGATTGTCGGTATGCTTTACGAGCGTTATCACACACGGGAAATCAGCCAGCTTGGTGGGTTGGCTCGGCGGCTTCCTTGGTTGTCGCTGTTTATGCTGATCTTCACGTTTTCGAGCATTGGCCTGCCTGGATTGAACGGGTTCCCTGGGGAATTCATGATCCTGGTCGGAATGTTCCAGCGTGGGTTTGTGGAAACGGCTGGCGCCTGGCGTTTGGGTTTGCAGGCGATCGCGGTTGTCGCCGTGTCTGGCGTTGTGCTGGGCGCGTGGTACATGCTGTGGCTCGTCCGCAGCGTTTTCTTCGGAGCGATCAAAGAACCGCACGACGACGAACACGGATCGCACGCAAGCACCCACGCGGGTGACCACGGGCACGGCGGGCACCATAGCCACGGCACGGAACACAGCCACGGCGATGATCACGGTCACGGTCATGGCGAGACGCCGCTGGGAGCGGGGCCGCCCGATTTGCGGTGGCGGGAATTCGCGGCGCTCGTGCCGCTGGTGGTATTCGTCGTTTGGATCGGGCTACAGCCGAGTTATTTCCTGCGGCGAATGCAATCGACTTTGAATCCGGTCGCCGACGCGATGGCCGGTCCGATCGAGCAACGATGGGGCGGTTCTTCAGCCGCTGTGGCGGGTTCGACAGTCGCGGGTTCGACAGTCGCGGGTACTGGCACTGATCAATTGGGGAGCCGCTAACGTGTTGCCTGACTTGACGACCCTGTCACTGCTGCTGCCGGAAATCATCTTGATCTTGTCGGCTACCGCGTTGTATGTCGGCGGGGCTTTTCGGCCTCGTTCCACTGGCTTGGCCGTGCTGGGGAGCGGCGCTTACGCCGTAGCGCTCGGCCTGCTACTCACCGTGGAATGGACGCGATGGGAGTCGCTGATCGAACAAGGCGCGACAGTTTCCGGACCGCTTTCGCTCGATTATCTCGGCCAGCTCATGCGGTCCATGACGCTCGTGATCGGTTTGCTGTTGTCCCTGGTCATGTCGCGGACAGCGCCGGACGAACTCAAGACCGAGCACGCGGGTACGCTGATGTTGGCGATCGCCGGCCTAATGTTCGTGGCTCGAGCAAACGAACTGGTGCTGTTATTTGTGGGACTGGAATTGATCTCGATTCCCACCTACGCGTTGTTGTTCATGGGCCGCCGTGATCGGGCAACAGGGGAAGCGACCGCGAAGTATTTCTTCCTTAGCCTGCTGTCATCGGGGCTTTTGCTGTATGGATTGAGTTTCCTCTACGGCATGGCAGGCACCACGACGCTCATCGGCGCCGGAGCGGAGCCGGGCATCCGCGAGGTGGTGGCGAATCTCCGGGCGGCGGCCGCGACAACGGTGGCCGAGACCGCAGCGACAACGCCTAACCTGTGGCTGTTGGCCCCATTGGCGGTCATCCTTGTGTCCGCCGGTTTATGTTTCAAGCTCGCTGCGGTGCCATTTCATTTTTACGCCCCGGATGTTTATCAGGGAGCCACGGCTGGCAACGCGGCGCTTTTGGCCGTGCTACCGAAGGCGGCTGGCGTTTTGGCTTTTACCCGGTTGGTTGTGGCGATCTTTCCCGCCTACGCGACTGCTTGGCAAATGTCGGTCATCGTCGCAATCTTGACGATGACACTGGGCAACATTTGCGCCCTTTGGCAGAAACATGTGAGGCGTTTGCTGGGCTACAGTTCGATCGCCCATAGCGGGTATCTGCTCATCGGACTAAGTGTCGCATTGGTCGCCGATAACGACGCACTGCGGGCGGAAGGTTTGGCCGCGACATTGTTTTACCTGGCCGCCTATGCGTTCGCCTCGCTCGGAGGTTTCGCGGCGCTGACCTACATGGCGGAATCGGGAAAGCCCGTGGACCACGTTGAGCAACTGGCGGGATGCGGGCGAACGCATCCACTCGCGGCAGGCGTACTCGCCGTGTCGATGTTCTCGTTCGCTGGCATTCCAGTATTCGCGGGCTTCTGGGGCAAGTTCGCCTTGTTCGCGTCAACGCTGGAAATGGCGACGGGCACCAACAACGGCCCGCTATCAGGTTGGTTCGCGACCTTGGCGATCGTTGGCGCCTTGAATGCGGCGATTGGCGCCGCGTACTACCTTCGAATTGTGGGTGCGATGTTCTTCCAACCAGCCCCGACAGCTTCCGCTCGCGACGCTTCCGAGGAACCGGCTGCGGGTAGCACAACGACTCTGTCCGCCATGGTCGCATGTGGACTGCTAGTAATCGGCATGGGGGTTGTTCCGGCCATCGGTTTCCGCGGCGCGGGTTTCGCAGGCCAAAGCGTTGCGGCGACAGCCATTCCAATGTCGACGGTTCCGGTGTCGACGTCTTCCATGCCGCTTGCTGGAGCGTCGCCCGCTCCTGTGTCACCCGCTCGTGTGTCGGCGGCTACCGTCTCGCCCACTTCCGTGTCGGCGACGGCTCGGCAGCGCGTTATCAACGTGCCGTAAGATCATTGGCAGTGATTCGCCGATAATTACCCGTCTTGGCCGGCCGCGGCGAATAGCGGAGCAAAGCGAACATGACGCGGCCCCGCTCACCCGGCAATCAGCTGTTGCGCTGGCTCGGTGACGTAGCCAGTCCGATCTATGTGGTCGACGCGCGGCGGGTCATCCTCTACGCGAACGCGGCGGCTGAAACTTGGCTGGGGGTCGACGCAAGTCAACTGTGCGGCTTACGCTGCGATTATTATTCGCCGATCGACGCAACCAACGAGCCACTTAGTCCGCTGGCGGCGGCACTCTGTCCATCACCCGAGTCGTTCCATGGCGCGTCCACTCGCCGACTGCTCGCGGTGAAAACGGTTTCTGGTGTGGTCTCGCGCCGACAGGCCGATCAATGGCCGTTGAGCGGCGAAGGTGGGACTGTCGAAGGCGTCGTCGTGTTGGTCGCGGCCACAGAGTCGCCCGACCGGGAGGACGAGTCACTGGCGGACGGCGAGGCCTTCGAGTCCGCCGAGCATGCGCACGCACGATTGCGGGAAGCTCGGCTCGGCTTCTGGGCTCCGTTCCAGATCGATTGCCTTGTTGGTAACAGTCCTGAAATCAACCGAGTCCGCGAATTGGCTCGTTGGACTTCGGAGAGTGGCTGCAGGGTCTTGATTTGGGGCCGAGTGGGCTCGGGCCGCGAATTCCTGGCCCGCGCGATCCATCGTGGTTTCCGGCCACTTGCCGAACCGCTGATTGCGTGGGACGGCGCCTTGCTCGATGGCGATCTTATGGGCCGCGCGATCGACACGGTCGCGAGGCTCGCACGCGCTGCCCGGGAAACGACCGCGAAAGTTTACCGCGAGCCTCTCGAAGGCTCCGATGCCGCCGTGCGAACGACGGTTCTGCTTAAGGACGCCGATCAACTGTCCCCCGACTCGCAAATCGTCTTGTGGGAAGCGATCCAATCTGGCCGATTCGCGGCTCGGACGCTCACAACTGCCGAACAATCGCTGACAATGACGAGTCGTGACGGCCGCTTTCGCCGCGACTTGGCGGCTTGGTTGAGCACTTGCGAAATTGATTTGCCGCCGCTTTCCAGTCGTCCGCAGGACATTGTGCTGATGGCACAAAGCGAACTGGAACGATGGAACGCCCAGGGACGGCCCAGGCAACTAAGCGGCTTCGCGCCAGACGCCTGTCAACTGCTCTCCGGCTATGCATGGCCCGGGGAATGGCGCGAACTGCGGCGATTGGTCAGCCAGTCCTGCGAACAGGCCGTCGGACCGCTCGTCGCCACAAGCGATCTGCCCTCCGTGCTTCGTCACGCGGCCGAATCGGCCCGGCGCCCGCGAAAGACGCCCGAGCGTGTGCCGCTCGACGCGTTCCTCCGCGAAATCGAACGCGAATTGATCAGCCGCGCGCTGCGCGAAACCCGTAACAACAAAGCGAAGGCGGCGAGGTTGCTCGAGATCTCCCGCCCGCGACTCCTGCGTTCCATGAAGGAACTGGGGCTTAGCGATACTTGACGGGACCACGGCTATCGCCTCCAACGCTTCGTTGGGTGGGAAGCGAGTGTCGTTCAACAACAATCGGCGCGTCGAGCGGATCGCTCGTCGCAAACCCCCCGTTGTCAGCTTCTTCCACCCTACCTACGATGCCCTGGCCCGCCAAATGAAACGCCCGAGCCATCGGAGGTCGATCGAGGGATTATCATGTCCACGCCGAATTGTCTCGTGTTTGAGCGTTGGGGAGACTGGGCGTCCGCGATTCGTCGGCAGTGGATTCGATCAGGCCGGTGCGATGCCGTGGCCACAGGGGAATCGGCCTCCCGCGTTAACTCGGCGAAGGCGGCCGTTGGCTTACCTTCCCCAGGAAGGATTGTTGAGATTCGGGAGTGGGATGGATTGAGGGGGGCATTGGAGAAAGCGCCAGCCAGCCTCGTATGCGTGGCGACATCGACGATCGGAGCGAGGCTCTGGTTAACTCGGTGGCCGTTGATACAACTTGACTTTCCGATGGCGCGGGGAGTGGCGCTCGCGGCGAGCGAGGATCGATCGGAAGAGGCGCTGTGGCGGGATGCGGGCATGGTGGAGGTGATTCGCGGCCGGGACGACGTGGGATGCGTGACGATCCTGTTCGCCCGGCAATTCGCACGTTATCCGGCCCCGGCTTCATCGTGGCGGACTTCCGTGATGCGTCGATTGCCCTGGGGCTTGGATGACAG
>JBJTOW010000645.1:0-3340 GCA_046074805.1 Planctomycetota bacterium
ATCCTGTCGTAGCTCAGTTGGCTAGAGCGTTGGATTGTGGCTCCAAAGGTCAAGGGTTCGAGCCCCTTCGACAGGACTTGCGACTTTTTGACTTAACCGAGGGGCGAGCCGGCGGACCGGTTCGACTCATTTCGTTTACCGGTTGTTGACCGGTCTCGCGTTGGGCCGGGCCCGCGCGGCATCGCGGTTTTCAAGTATCACGGTTTTCAGGAGTTCCACCGGTGTCCACCGTACGTCCGGAGGCGCGGTTGCCGCGGGGATTTCGCGACGCGTTCGCGGCCGACTTCCTCGCGCGCCGCAAGGCTATCGATACGATTTGCCGGGTCTACGCGGTGTTCGGCTTCGAACCGCTCGAGACCAGTTCCATCGAGTACCTGGATGCGCTCGGCAAATATTTGCCCGACACGGACGCGCCGGGCGGCGGTGTGTTCGCGTTGCGGGACGACGACGGGGAGTGGATCGCGTTGCGGTACGACTTGACCGCGCCGCTCGCGCGGGTCGTCGCCGCGCATCCCGATCTGCCTTCCCCCTTTCGCCGCTACCAGTTCGGGTCGGTCTTTCGCCGCGAGAAAAAGCCGGGGCCGGGGCGGTTCCGCGAATTCTATCAGTGCGACTTCGATACCGTTGGAACGGCGTCGCCGGCGGCGGACGCCGAAGTCTGCGCCGTTTTGTGCCGAGCGCTCCGCGAACTGGGGATTCCCGCCAGCGAATTCATCGTCCGCGTCAACAATCGCAAACTGCTCAATGGCGTGCTCGACGCCGCCCGCATCGACGATCCTGCCCGGCGCCTGCTGGTCCTCCGCTCTATCGATAAGCTCGACAAATTCGGTCCCGAGGGCGTGGTGCAATTGCTTGGGGCTGGCCGTACCGATCCGTCCGGCGAACGCACCGATGGCGCCAAGCTGGAGCCGGCTCAGATCGATATGATTCTCGGCCTGCTGCGGTGCAGCCAACCGGATCGCGCCGCCACTTGCGACGCGGCGGAACGACTGGTCGGGGACAGCGTATCGGGGCGCGAAGGCGTCGCCGAACTCCGCGAAATCCACGCCCTGCTCGACGCCATGGATCTCCCGTCGTCGCTGGTCACCTTCGACACGAATGTCGTGCGCGGACTTGAGTACTACACCGGCCCGGTATTCGAGGCCGAGCTAACTTTCATGGTGGAAGAGGAAGGCGAAAAGCGGAAATTCGGCTCCGTGGCCGGCGGCGGGAGGTACGATTACCTCGTCGAACGGTTCACCGGCAACAAGGTGCCGGCGACCGGCGCCAGTATCGGCGTCGACCGGTTGCTCGCCGCGTTGGCGAAGCAACGCGGGGAACAAGCGGCATCGCTGCCTGGACCCGTGGTGGTGACGGCGATGGATCGGGAACGCTTGGCGGACTATCAGCGCATGACCAACGAACTGCGGGAAGCGGGCATCCCGGCCGAACTTTATCTCGGCGGCGGCGGGTTTCGCCAACAACTAAAGTACGCCGATCGACGGCTGGCGCCCGTCGTTGTGATCGCCGGTTCAAACGAGTTCGAACGGGGCGAAGTCACGCTCAAGGACATGCTTGTCGGCAAGCAGCTTTCCGAGCAAATCACGGACAAGCTGGTGTGGCGCAAGGAGCAGCCGGCCCAGCGGATCGTGCCGCGCGACAGGCTGGTCGCCGAAGTCCAAGAGATTGTTCAACGCGCGACACGGGGGACCGCATGAGTCCAAAACCGTTGGTCAGTCCGGCGGGAACGCGGGATCTCGTCGGCCTCGAAAAAAACGCCATCGATAACATCCGGCAAGCGATCCTGTCGGAGTTTCGTCGGCATGGTTGTGTGCTGGTTCAACCGCCCGTCATCGACAATGTCGAGCCGTTTGTCGACCGGTCCGGCGAAGAGATCCGCCAGCGGATGTACACGTTCCAGGACCCGACCGGCCGGCAACTGTGCCTGCGTCCCGAGCTGACGATTCCGACCTGCCGGTTGTATCTCGAACATTGCCAAGCCCAGCAGCACCCGCAACGGCTGTGCTACGACGGATTGGTGTTTCGCTACGACCCGGTGAGCTTCGGGCGCTACCGCGAATTCCATCAGGTGGGCGTCGAGTATTTCGGATGCAAGGCGATGGCGGCGGCCGACGCCGAGGCGGTAGGGCTGGCGTATCGCGGCGTCGCCGCTTGCGGCGTCAGCGGCCTTCAAGTCTGGCTGAACGATTTTGAACTCATCGCCGTCGCGCTGGATGAATTGGAAGTGCCGCTGGCGACCCGGGACCGCATCGCCGCGCGGTTCAGCGCCCCCGATGTGCTGGACGCCCTCCAGCAACAAGCCCAACAACGCCCGTCGCCGGATCAAACGGCCCTCGAAACGGCTCCCGGTTTCGAAGGGGAACTGGCGAATCTGCGGGCGGACAACGTGCGACAGTTTGTCCGCAAAATCATGGCGCTCACCAACACCAAAGAGTTGGGCAGCCGGTCGATCGAGGAGATCGCCGAGCGGATGGTCGCCAAGCTGGAACGGCAGGCGGGTACGGAATTGTCGCCGCGTGCCGACGCCTGTTTGCGGACCCTGCTGTCGGTCGAGGGACCGGCGGGCGAGGCGGTCTCGCGGCTAGCGTCGATCGCCTCCGAATTCCAATTGAAGCGGGTCGCGGACTTGGTCGAACGGTTCCGCGTAAGGCTCGAGTGCTTGGACGCTCTCGGCGTCCCCGCTTCCTGCCTGTTCGTGAAAACGCGTCTGCGGCGCACCTTGCAGTACTACACGGGATTTATGTTCGAACTGCACGCGCCGTGCCTAGGCGGAGCGAGCGAGGTGTGCGGAGGCGGCCGCTACGACCACCTCCTGCGGTCGCTGGGCGCCGCCCAAGATATCCCCGCGATCGGCTTCGCGATCGGCGTTGACCGCGTCTACTTAACGCTGTGCGAACAGCCCACGATCAGCGGCGAGTCTTCGGCGGGCGATCAAGCCTCCGCCAGTGGCCAGTCCTCAGACAGCGGCCAGTCGTCAACTGCCGCAGGAACATCCGCCGACTTGGCGTCTCTACCCATGTTTTCCAATCCGTCTCCGATCGATGCCGTGCTCACGCCCGCTGGACCGGTGGCGATGGGCGAATGCTTCCGAATCGCGTCCCTGGCGCGAGCGGCTGGTTGGTCGGTCGAGGTGGAACTGGATGGCCGCCGACCCAAGAGCGCGATCGCCAAAGCGGCTCGACACGAGGTTCCGCACATGATCATCGTTGGGGCGGACGAACTGGCGCGAGGCGGCGTGAATGTGAAAGATTTGTCGAGCCACGAGGAGCGGTTCGTGGCGCTTGGGGATCTGCCATCCTTCATCGCCGCTCGACGAACCGCCAAGTCGGCAACGCAAACC
>JBJTOW010000646.1:0-8359 GCA_046074805.1 Planctomycetota bacterium
TCGATGATCAGGCCGCCGAGCGCGAATCCGTAAGCGCCAACGGCTGACCGCGCTCCCCGACCCACACTGGCGGCCGCCTCACGCACCCATTGCAAGCGTGCGGCATTTTCGTCCGCCCGCATTGGCGGAACGGCTGAGTCACTCGTTTCCTGCGGGCACAAGTAGCGGAAGTGGGGCGACCGTTGAGACAGCGCGTCGAGTGCGGCGGCCACGGATAGGCCCCATTGGGTCCCTGAGCCTAAACCGGCATGACGGGGGGGCGTTTCCAAGACTTTCCAGAGTAACCGTGGACCCATGTTGGCTTGATGGAACGCGGCCCAGCGTTGGCGGAAATCGGCGATGCGCGCTCGCGTCGCCGCAATTTCCGATTCCGTGACGACCGGTGGTCTCGGCGCCGCCACCAACCGCCGATTGCCAAGGGCATCCTGCTGGCTGGGGACGAATTCGAGGAGGTCGGACGCCGTCTCAGCGCCCTCCGAGAGCGGTTCGGCCAGAATTCTCAACCCGGGCGGCTCGATCATCACGCCGACGCCGCCAAATCGCCGCCCTGGATTTCCCCATGAGAAAAGTCCGAAATGTAGCCGACTTGGAGCGGCGATTTCCACTGGGCCGTATCTCATGGCGTTCGCTCGCTGACAAATTCTTCGAGCACGGCGAAGCCGCGTCGTTCCTGCGGACCAGCCGTTTTGTCGACGATCACCCGCAGTCGATTGAATTCCGCTCGTAAAAATTCGGCGTCAAGCATGCCCACGCGAGTGGCCAGGATCGCCGCTTCCAGCACCGCGTGCTTGGCTCGATTGAAACCCAGGAAATCCCGCACCGCGCCTCGATCTGCCACGCGGCACTCAAGCCTGATCCGCGACTCGCGGTCATCGATCGCGTCCACCTCAAACGCGTACCAGCGGCAAGTGTCTCGTAATCTCGACACTGGCCAGCCGGGCAGTTCCACAAGTTCCGGCGGAGACAGCCATCGGTCGACCGCCGCTCGAGCGAGCAATTCGCAGTCGTCACTGACGTGAAACACGCCGCGCCGCTCGCGGAGCAGATTGCCGCAGGTCGTCGCGGTGGGAAACGGGCGAAGCACCAAACGCTCCCAGGTCTCATCGACCAACGGCCCCATCGGCGCGACATTGGTCGAACCATCCGGGTTGCGGGTCGTCACCATTCCTTCGACGATCAACATGCTTGGGCGACGCTTTCCACGGAGCGGATTTTTGGGGAGCGCTATCAGCTAGTTCTTTGCGGCGGACTCATAGCCTACTCGAACAAGCCAGGAGGTAGTTGTTCGCAACCACGAACATCGAATTGGTCAACCTGATCCCAAGCGATCGCCGCGATGTCGAAAAGGCCCTCCTCGGTCTGACGAGCGAAGACGCCGACGCGGCCATCGGAGAGAGTCGCTGAAAACCAAGCCGGTTGGAACGACACTCCGTTGCGCAGCCGTATCTCCACATTGCTGCGGATCTCGCGTTGCGACCAGAGCCAACGGGCTAACTCCAGCCAACGCGAGGAATCGGTGGACTCCGGCGGCGCCGCTTGCCATGGGACAGCGGGAGCCGCCTCGGCCGCCGTTTCAGCTCCAGACGGGTCAGCGGCGGCATCCACTGTTCCACCGCCACCGCCTTCCTCAGCACTACCTTCCTCAGAACCGCCGTCGAGCGGCCGCCCCTCGATCACTTCGCCCTCGTCGTCCACTAGCTCGCCCGGCGGTGTCGATTCCGGGGCTGCCGCTTCGGGCTCTGCGGGAATGCGGAAACGGCTTTGGCAGTGCGGGCATAATCCGAGCTTCCCGCGTAATGTGGCCGGCCCATTCAACTTGTGGCCATTGGGACAAAAGAAAACGATCGATTCGACGCGGGGCCCCGCGTTGCCCGACGGCACTCCCCCGCCGCTTTTTCCACCCCCGGATGCTTGTCCCGATCCACCCTCCAGCCGCGGGATGAGGAACCGCGTCCCGCATTGTGGACATTTTCCGGCCCGGCCCGCCATGTCGTCGGGCGCGGTAAGCGGATGGCCTTGCGGACAGACAAAGGAAATGGTCATCGAAGGAATCTCTTCGCCGGTCTTTCATCGCGTCTGCGGCGATCTTGTATGGCGGGCGTGCATGGTGAGCGAACCTGGCAAAGGCAACCGTAAGACGTCTTCCCGCGAGACTCGCCGGGGAATCGCTAGGAGTCGCGGCGCGAAGGTGGATCCACGGCCAGGCCCTGAGGCCGCGATGGGCCGGCGCGTCGGATTGCGTCGAGCACCATCCGCTGGGTGACCGGACCCGAGAAGGCGATCGGGCGTGTGCCGTTGCCGGGGAAGATCACGAGGAAAGGAATCGCGCCGCTCTTGTGTCCCAGATCAGCGAGTAGCTGATCAATCGCCTCGCTGGTTTCACCTTCGTGCGTCTTGTCCGCTTTAACGACGACCAATTGCTGTGATTCAACCAAGGCGAGTGTTCTCTTCGTGTTGAGCGCCGTGGCCTCGTTGACTTTGCAGGTCAAGCACCATTCGGCCGTGAAGTCCACCAGAACTGTTTGGCCGCTTGCCAATTGCCGCTCCAGTTCGGGTCGCGAGAACGGCTTCCATGGCAGCAATGCGTTGCTTGGCCCAAGCGTCGCGAATGATACCCAGCCGATCGCGCCGCCGATCGCCACCGCCACCGACCAATCGAAAGCTTTTCGTTTAAGGTCGGCGTACACAGGCGAGCGGCCGATCCACCAGCAGGCGACGCCTAGTCCAACCAGCAACCCCGACGCGGCGACCAAGAAATCTTTCTCGAGGAATGTGAAGATGAACACCACCGTCCCCAACAACACGAAACCCATTACCTGCTTGAACGTCTCCATCCACATGCCAGGTTTTGGCAAGAATCTCAGCAGGCGAGGAAACATACCGATCGCCAGGTACGGCACTCCCATACCAAGTCCCAACGCCGTGAAGGTCGCGTAGATAACGGGTGGAGGCTGCTTCGCCGCCCACGTCAGCGCTGTGCCCATGAATGGACCGGTACATGGAGTTGCCAACACGGTCGTGAGCGCGCCCTTGAGAAACGCTCCCAGCGGTCCTTCCTGCTCGGAAGCCTCGGCCGCCGCTCCCGAGCCCACGAAACCCGGCAACGGTATTTCCCAAACGCCAAGCATGCTGAGCGCGAACACGAATACGGTCGCAGCAAGCCCCAAATTGAATCCTGTCGATTGGAACTGCTTGCCCCAGCCGAATTGAAACACGGCCGCAAGGGTCGCCAACACCAAAAACACGGCCATTAAGCCCAGGAAGTAATACCAATTCAGCATAAAGACCTGGCGTCGATTGCCATGCGCCTGATTGACGAATGACATCACCTTCAGGCCGATCACCGGCAACACGCAAGGCATAAAGTTGAGCAAGAAACCGCCGACCATTGCTAGCACCAACACCGACCCCAGCGTCGCGTTTTTGTCATCGCCCGTCACTAACTCGATGTCGCTCCAACTCCGCGATGAAACTTCGCCCGCGCCGCCAGAGGTCGTCTCTGGCGGCATCGAATCCGTCGCGTGTTGGGGCAGATTGTTTTGGCTTCGATCCAGGTTCGCGGTTTTTGCCTTTCCAGAATCCAACATGGCGGCGTTCGAGCCAGCTTTACTACCTGTCGCCGTGTTCGACGCGGCCGTGTTCGACGCGGCCGCATTGGTCCGACCGGTTCCGGCGAGCGACTTCGCCAACGCTGAGCCTTTCCCGTAGCTGGAAGCCTGAAACTCCAGCGGGACCAGATTGCCGCTTGCGGCCGGCGTGCCCACGACCTCGACCACGCCGCGAAACGCCACGCCCGTGGGACGGTCGCACGTGCTGTCGTTGCAAGTTTGGTAGGCCAAAATCCCACGAATCTCCTGCGATCCAAGAGGCGCATCCGCTGGGACTCGAAGCTCGACCGTCCAACTTACTTCACCCTCAAAAAACACCGCCGGTGGACTTCCCGGAACGGGCTTCGAAACCGTCGGTTTGCTGGCAACCACCGCGGACCGCGTCCAACCCGGCGGCAGATCGATCGCCAGCACGGTCGGCTTGTAGGGCGAGCCATCCTCGGGGTCGACATCCGCCACGGTGTAGAAGTGCCAACCGGGCTGTGGCTTCGCCGTCAGCACCAAGGAAACCACGCCGCCTGCCCGAACGACGCTCGACATCACATGGCCGTTGATCTCCCCATGCGACAACATCGCTCGAAACGGTCCCGGCCTACCGGCGAAAGGCGGCACCGGCGCCGCCGGAGCGTTGCCCGATGCTGGAACTCCGCCAGACGCTGGATTAGCGGCCGACGCGGGATTAGCGGCCGACGCGGGATTAGCGGCCGGTGCGGTTTCGGCTCCTGGCGTCGACGCGAGGAAGCCAACCAGCTTCACGGCGGTTGTCAGTTTGACCGGCAAGCAGGAATCGTTGTCACGGCAGGTGAGTCCCGACAGTTTCAATCGCAATCCGTATTTGTCCGGATTGACACCGGCTGGCAATTTAACCGGGACCGTCCACAAAACCTTGTCCGAATGCTCTTCCAAGTCGACGCCAGGATACTCGGGGACACGTCGAATCTTCGGTGGCTGCGACGCTTTCCAGGCTCCGGTTAACTCGAGAGGTGGAGTCGCCATCAATTCCAGCTTAGTTCGCAGTGGCCCACCGGGCGGCTGGGTCAGCGAGTACAAATGCCAGTCGGCGGCAATCTTGGCTTCGACTTCCAACACCCCCGTCGGACCGCCATCAACCGCTTTGAGCGTGGCGGTGAGCGTCACGGTTTCGCCCTCACCCAACCCCAGGTCCCCCGCCAGTCCGCTGTCGAGACCGCCGAGCGCTTGAAGTTCGCCCGCGAGGTTCAGCTTCGGTGGTTCCTGCGCGGCGACGCGTCGAAGTGTCGCGATGCCGGCACCCGGCGTCCAAGCCGTCGCCATCGACAGAGCCATCGCCAAAGCCATCGCCAAAGCCATCGACAGAGGGACAAGGCGGAGCTTCCCAGCGGCGGTCGACACGCCTGGAGCGAACACGACGCGGAACGCTCGGTTCCACCGCCTCAATCGTCGCGATCGATTCAACATGGCAACGCCTTCCAAGGACGACGCGGGAACTACACTCATTCAAAACTCGTTTGGTTAAGTTTACGCACGGATCGGGGACGCGTGAAAGTCCTATTCCCATCGCGGCCCGATTGGCGGCGCCAAGCGATCGCCGAGGAACCGCTCGCCACGGCGAATCCAATGATCCATCCGTTCCGCGATCGCTGCCGCATTGGGAAAAGCAAGCCGATCAAGGTAAAGCCATCTCACCCATTGGGTTCCCGAGATGGCGATAGAACTCCCATCGAAGACTTCGACCAATCCTAATTCGGTTGCCGACAATGGGCGGACCCGCGCGTACTCGGCCAACGCGAACTCCCACGATGGACGATCATCCTCAACGAAACTTCCGAGCAATCGGGCGAGATCGCCGGCAACACTATCGATTCGTATCGCGTCGTAATCGATTATTCCCGTGACTTTGTCGCCCACGAATAGGACGTGGTTGTGCCAAACGTCGCGGAGGCAAGGCTGCAACGGAACGCTGGCCGCGACATCCAGTCGAAGACGTTCAATCGCCGCCATCGCGAGCCGATCGAACAGTTCCATGAGCCGAGCCGCGCGTGGAGCGAGGTGTGCTCGGACCGTGTTCGATCCGGCATCGTCCGCGTCTGAACGCCCAAAATCCTCTCTCCCCCCCTGCTCTGCCGCTTTCAGCGTGCGCTCGACAGCGTGCCGCATCTCATCCGCCTCGCCGGCCACCAAGCGTTGGAGCAATTGTAGGCGGTCGGCCAAACCGGGCGAGGAACCGACGGCGGTTGGAACGGATGAACCGGAACGGGACGGCGTCCACACGGGCAGGCCAGCCGGTCCTGCGAGAGCCGAATTGGGAAAACCAGAGGCCGTTTTGTGAAAACGGGCCAATGCGGCCATCGCGGCCGCTAAACGCGTCCGATTCGGATTGCCATGGAAATCGGCTTCACCCGGCAACCATGGGGCCAGTTCCCACGAAAAGCCACCGCGTTCCACGAAGGTCGCCCCGTGGCTGGTGGTCAAAGGCGCGGCGATAAATTCCAAACCACAAGCTCGGACAAAACGTAGAAAGCGATGTAACCAAGCTCGTCGTGGCGGCGGAGGTTGTCCCGCGGGAACGCGGCGGAGGGCGAATTCCGCCGTTGGGGTCTCGATCCGCCACACCGCGGCTCCGCTGAAGCCGCTTGCGGCGTTCATCAACCGACAACAAGTCGCGGTGGCCGCATCGGGGAATTCGGCCAGGATTGCCAGTTGTTCTGGCGTTAGCGGCACCGCGTGCGTCGGCTCGCGGTTTGGCCGCCTAGGTTCGGTGACGCCTGCAAAAAGCGTCTCGTTGTTCGGTGTCGGGGCCGGCGATCGCGACTCTTCTGGCTGGTTCATGGGAGAGGTTTTAACGCAAAAAGCGTCGTGGGACTTTCGACTGGTGGGCGACAGGGCCGCCAACACTGGCCATGTGAAGGTTTCTGGAATATGGTAGTTTTGGCGAGCTAGGTTACGGTTAGCGATACGGCGGATTATTTGGGCTCGAGTACCCCTGCGAGCCACGAAATTCCGCGAACGCCAGTTTTTAGGCCGGTCCCCCAGTTCTACTTTTTTTCCGCCGAAGGCAAGAGTGCTTCCATGAGTTGGCCCGCGTTACGAAATCCGCGCCTGCTGGCAGCGATTTTGACCCTGGTAGGGTTCGCGACCGCGATTGCCGGTCCGAGCGTTGTGTCCGCCCAAGACGCCAAATCGCCACCCGCGCATCAGGCGTTGCTCAAAGATGCCAAATCGACAACCGGCTTGCTGCCCGTTCATCAGAAAGGCAGCAACCTATATCTGGAGTTGGGTTCGTCCGAGTATGACAACGAATACATTGTCTTGATTTCGATTGCCAAGGGCATCGGACAAACGCCACTGCTCGGCGGTTACTCTTGGGGCTTTGGCGATGATTGGGTCTGGACCTTCCGCAAGATCGACGACAAGGTTCATGTGATCCGCAAGAATGTCCGGTTCCGAGCCTCCAAAGGCACGCCAGAAGCAACGGCCGTCGGCAACGCGTACACGGACAGCGTTGTGTTTAGCCTTCCGATCGCGGCCCAAGGACCGAAGGGCGGCGATCTGGTCGACTTCTCGCCCATCTTCATGAGCGATCTGCCGCAGATTTCCCAGGTTTTGCCCGGCTTCAGTTTCGCCCGCGACCGATCGAGCTGGGCGGCCGTCAAGAATTTCAAGGACAATCTTGAACTGCAAGTTGCCGCGACCTACGCGTCCGGCGGCCAGATGGAAATCGACACGGTGGCCGACAGCCGAGGCGTGTCGCTGAACGTCCACTATTCGATCAGCCGCGTTCCTTCGTCGAGCTACCAACCGCGGTTGGCCGACGATCGGGTAGGCTACTTTTTGACCGTGGTTAAGGACTTTTCCAAGTCGAGCGAACGCGATCAGTTCGTCCGGTACATCAATCGTTGGCATCTCGAGAAACCTTCGGGATCAGGCGATGGCCCCACCTCCCCGAAGCAACCGGTCATTTTCTGGATCGAGAAGACGGTGCCGTTCAAGTATCGACCGGCTGTCCGGGACGGTATCGCCGAATGGAACAAAGCGTTCGAGGCGGCTGGGTGGCTCAACGCGATTGAAGTCCGCCAGCAACCCGACAACGCCGACTGGGATCCGGAAGACGTGAATTACAACACGTTCCGCTGGATCACGTCCAACGCCGGTTTCGCGATGGGACCATCCCGTGTGAATCCGTACACGGGCCAAATCCTGGATGCTGACATCATTTTCGACGCCGACTTCCTCACGTTTTGGAAAAACGAGTTCGAAACGCTAACGGCGGCCCAATTGATGGGTTACGAGACCGAGCCATCGGACGACGAGACACCGGTTCAACGCGCCTCGCGCGAATTCCTGGCTCGGAATCCCCTTGCCAGCCGCTGTATGTTGCGGGCTGGCACCTCGCACCAGTTCGCCTTCGGCGCCGCGGCGCTGGCGGCGGCGGCTGATCCGAAGGTGGCGGCCGAGATGCAAGAAAAGCTGATCATGCAGGGACTCAAGGAAGTCACAATGCACGAGGTGGGCCATACGCTTGGCCTGCGTCACAATTTCAAGGCGAGCAAATGGCGGAGCTTGCAAGAGCTCAATGATCCGAACAAGGCTAACAAGCAACTCGTCGCGTCGGTGATGGACTACACGCCGGCGAACATCGTTCCCAAGGGCGCCAAGCATGGCAATGCCATATGATCTCGATATTCCGTGAACTTTTTTTAAAATTATCCGATATTGGACGACTGAATTATTGTTAGTGCATTGGCTTGAAGAGTCATTGTTTGAGTTGGTTG
>JBJTOW010000647.1:0-2737 GCA_046074805.1 Planctomycetota bacterium
CAACTTCGACCGCACTATAGAGCGGTTCGGCCGAGGCTCAAGGTCCGATCGCCCGGCGATGCGCGAGTTGCTCCTTGTTTCCGGCCGCGTCTTCGGCACTAGCGACCACTTCAGTTGTTCCGTCGGCCGCGAGAACCACTCGCCACGTGGCGAAATTCGGCGACAACCGTTCCGCTTCGCGGCCGTTCACGACAACTCGCCGTATCTCGCCATTGTCCGAACACGTTCCCTCAACCGTGATACTGCCATTGTGCCGCGAGACGTGCGTGATCACGGTCGCGGGTGGCAGGTCGTCGACCGGAGCCACGGGCGAAGGAAACGGAATATCGGTGACTTCCGCCACTCGCGATTCATCACCGGTGAGCGGCGGTTCAGCGCGGAAGCGGCCCGGGTTGGCCTTGTATTCGGGAGAGCGAATGCTGACGACCATCGCATGGCGGCCAGGGCCGAACCAATCGTGCAAGTAGATCGGAACGCCCTCCTCCGACTTCGGTTGGGGACGCGGCCCGCCGCCAAGATTGACCACCGCCTTCTGGCGGCTGTTGTCGTTCCAATTCGCCAACTTCACGCCGCGGAAATGCGACACCGCCGCGCCCGTCGCGTTGTCGTCGGAAATCTGGATCAACGGCATCCCGCCCGAGCGAATACCGTCGAACGTCAATCCATCGACCAGCAGCGTGCCGTGTTGAACGCTGGCGTCGTCGTGTCCACGATTGAACGGTTCGGTGTTAGTCTGGCGAATCGTGACGTTGCGGTAAACGTGGTTGTCGAAGTTGGGATGGTAAACGCCATAGTGGGACTGGATCGACATGTTGTCGACGAGTACCGACGGAGCTTGCGGCCGGAAGGCGTAATGCACGTTCCAGATCTTGGTGTTCCGCAGGATGAACGGATGGCGGGCATCCGGTCCGACGCCAGCGACTCCTTCGCCGAGATTGATGCCGTACAGGCCATAACTGGAATGCACCTCGTTATCGTCGAAGCGGACGAACGGCAACGTGCGGATGTCGACTTTTTCCTCGCGACCGTCTGGCTGCATGATCGGAAAGACCGTCTTGAAGGAACTGCCCGAGGTCGCTTCGTACCGGAATCCGTACTGGTCGCAACCGGCGGCCACGTTGCGGGTAAACGTATTGAGGCTATTGGCCCACCAGTAGCCCGCTCCGTCGTTGGCGTCGAACGGCAAGACCTGTTTGGGTAGCCGCTTGCCCGCGCGGGCCTCGATCGCCAGATTGCGATCGAGCACGTTGTAAACTTCGGTGCCGTCCTCCAAGAAGAATCCGTGGCCAACGCTGCGATACCCGACGTTATCCCGGACCACGAGATAATTGGTGCCGTGGATCGTCAGCCAGCGGTTGTGGCTGTCCCAGATCGAAGCGCCGACGACGTAGCTGCCCCGCATCGTGGCGCCAGCCAGATGGAAATGCAGCGAGTAGCGGCCGAGCGTGTCTTTCTTTCCTAGATGGCGGAATTCGGCGTAGCTGATCGCGCCAGCCGAATGGCGGTGATACATCGTATGGCCGCGGATGCCCGCCGGCTCAGCCGACTCGACGATCACATTCCGGCTCAGGTTCGCCACCTCGCTACGGAATTCGCCGTCGCCCAAATGTTCGTACTCCAGCGGCTTGTCGAGCGAAAGGCTGTTCGTGGCCGCGTCGATCGCGACGATAGCACGCGACTCGCTGCCGCCTTCCTGATGGTACAGGTGCTGGGTGGCGGTGATGACGACGCGATCGCCGACTCGCCAGCCGGTGACAGGCTCGGCCAGCGTGACGTGTTGGGCCCCAGTGGAGACGTTTGCGCCAAGCTTCACCCAAGTGCGGCTAAGCGGCGCCCCGTGGAAATCCATGCGGCCGCCACAGCAGACGATCGCCGGGCACGATTGCTTGTCTTGGCCGGCGACCGGCGCGAGCCGGATGAGGGCTCGAGCGGACGCGGCGACCGGCTTCTCCGGGGTGCCCACCAGCAACGCGGGCATAGGATGGCCTGGCTTTGGCTCCTCGACATGCTCGTCGCAATCAAACCCCTCCTCCACCGTGCTGTCCGAGGCTTCGATCTTGATCAGTCCCACGTTGAGTCGCGTGTTTTTGTCCGTGGCGAAAGCCAGAGTGCCAGCGACAAACACCGCGCGAATGACCGTGCGGTCGTCCGCCTCGATGTCGTAGGTCACCGTGTGACCGGGCCGAATTTGCACTTTGGAACCGGTCGCCGGAACCTTGCCGCCCTCCCAAGTCGCGCCCACCGACCACGGCCCCGACTGGGCGCTGCGAACGACGAGCCGGTTGTCCGGTTTCGCGCCATGCTCATGCTTCGGCTCGTGCCCGTGCTGATGCTCGGGCTTGCAAGTGGCAATGTCATCTAAACGGGAATTGAGCGACGTCAAAATTCGCGATTGGGCGTGCAATGCCGATGCTGTAAGCGTGAGCGCTATCACGCCGAGCATCACCATGATCCGACTGACGCACCGCCGCATCGTTCGAACTGCGTGGCGACGATCGATGAGTGCCGAGAGACAGGAACCAGTGGACATCATGGGCTAAAACTCCAGATCAGAGATCAAAGCGGCGCGGCGGCATTGTAGGTCAGACGAGGCGAGAAAGGAAACAGAGGCGGAACGCTCGCTCGCTCGTCAAATTCGCTCGCTCGCGATCGGCCCGCGCGAGATACTCGCTCCCGTCGTGTGACGTATTTTACGACGGACTGGGAAGTCCGTCGTACACGTGGGGTAAGAGTGGAC
>JBJTOW010000648.1:0-5758 GCA_046074805.1 Planctomycetota bacterium
TCTTCGGACAACCGCTTGCCGCGGTCGTCGAAACGGGCGTCAGCTTCCGAGGTCTTGCGTTTAGCGACGTTAAGCAGCCGTTCGTAGATCGCTGCGCGGCTTGGGTCGTCCATGTCGCGGATGCGTCCGACCGCCTGGGCGACCTCGCCTAAGTACCGCAGAAAAATCGACCGCCGCTCACCCTCCTGCCGCACGCGATTGCGGCGGTTCAAATACATCGCCAGCTTGCGGCCGACCGCTTGCAGGCCGAGCCGCAATTCCTTGGTGATTTCGGGGTAGCTCGCCACCGCCTCTTTCGATTCGCTCGTGAACGGCACCCAGACGCTCGCCATGTGAACCATCAGCGTCACGGGGCCGGAGGGCAACTGGCCGCGGGATTGCGTCAATCCATAGGCGCGCCAATTGGTCTGAATCACGGATTGCGTAATCGCGCAGGCGGCGGGCTGGAATTGCAACGGCACGCGGTTCGCGTACCGCAACACCTGCATCGACTGGCCCTCGCTAAGGTTGACGTTCCGCATCGCGGCATGCAGCCGCTGGATATCGGCTTTGGCGAGCTTCGACGGACTTTGACGCGTCCCCATTTTCGACTCTTCCATGATTCGATCGGCGGCCTGTCCGCCAATCCCGTCGAAACTGGTGACCAGAAACTGCCGCAGCGTCCGCGAATCGCTCTCCGAAAGCATTTCGGTCAACGCTTCCAAGGAGACTTTCTGCGCCTGGCTCGCCCCACCAAACGCCAATCCAACCTCGATGAGGAACGGATTGCCCCGGTATACCGATGGCGGCCGCGTCGCCGCGCAGTAGAACTCGCCGGGCACCACCTGATGCAACCCCTTGAGGATCAACGCCTCGCCGATCTCCACCAAGCAGTCGGTCGCGGGCGGACTGATCCGCGTGTTTTGAATCGCTTGGTAGAGCGAATCGGCCTCTTGCCGGCCGATCCGCTTCGGGTTGGCCCGCAGCGAAATGTTCGCCGTTTCGCAGACGCTTTTCGCGACCGCGTGAGTGACCCGCGAGAACGAGTCGGTAAGGAATTGCGACATCGTTCCGACCGAGGTGTCTTTGAGCATCGTGACCAATCGGCCAAGCTCGACGCCATACGGATGCGGCTTGATCTCGGTCGGCTCGGGAGGCAACTTGGTCGTGGCCCGCGAGTAAGTGATCTCTTGTCCTTCGGGATCCCGATAGTGAATCGTCACATGCGGGTTGGCGATCGCCGTCTGCTCCAAATACTCGTCAACACTCCCCCGGCCGCGAATGAAACGTCCTTCCAACTCGATCGTGACCCGCGTTCCGCTCCGCAGTTCGTCGCCCACCCGCATGCCGTCCGGCGTCTCCACGGGTAGCGGCGTTTCCCCCGAGGATTCAGCCGCGTTCCCGGAAACGTTCGCACCCGCCCCGGCCGCCCCGGCCGCATTCGCTCCAGCCGAGCTTGATTGTTTCCGATCGCCGCCGGCGGTGTTCGACGTCGCGGTTTCCGTGGGGGATTCACCGGCTGTCCCAGCGACCCGGTCGGCCGTTCGGTGGGGGCCGGCGATATGGCTAGGACGCATCGGGGCCGGGTAGTGTCCCACCCAAGCGATGCCTCGGTCGGCGATGTACTTCAGTCCCTTTTCACCGGGCTGTATGTCTTCCCCTTCGCCCTTGCCGTTGATGATTTCGGGGTGATTTCGCTTGGTATCGATCTGCAATTCGAAATAGTGCGTCGGCTTGCGTGGAGCCGTTTTGGAGACGATGAGCACCGGTTTGCCGGTGGTGAGCATCCCGTACATGCCGGCGGCGCTGATGCCGATTCCCTGCTGCCCACGACTCATCCGCAACCGATGGAACTTCGAACCGTACAGCAGTTTGCCGAAAATCAACGGGATCTGCTTCTTAACGATGCCCGGACCGTTGTCCTGCACGGAAACCTTGAAGCGGTTCGCTCCTGTCGTCTCGATGTGGACCCAAATCTCCGGGATGATTCCCGCTTCCTCGCAGGCGTCCAAGGAATTGTCGACGGCTTCCTTCACGGTCGTGAGGAGCGCTTTACGCGGGTTGTCAAACCCGAGCAGATGGCGGTTCTTTGCGAAAAATTCGCTGACGGAGATATCGCGTTGCTTCGACGCCATCGCCTCCGCCGTGGATCGGCGGCGATGCTCAGGCGCTGACGACGAAGAGCCCTCGGTGGAATCCGGCGAATCGGCGGCACTCACTTGCGACAACGGGGTACTCCTTCACCTCAAGGCACTCCATGGGCGACCCAAACCGGCCAAGTCGCCAACTTTGCCGGAATTATAGCGGCGAGCTGTGAGCCGTCCCACCCGGCGTCGACTGGCGAACTCCCAATGGCCGCCGTACACTCGACCAGACCCTCAGCGATTGCGCCGCCCGAAGAAACGGAAGGCTGGGCGCTTTTGGAAAAATGGAAAAAACGATTCCGATCCCTAGGGCCGTGGATGCCGATAAGTTAGGCGACACTCGTAATTCACGGGGACCGTGGTTACGGGAGGATGGCTGATTGGAGACCTCAAGGGAATCACAGGCGCCGGTGGCGAAGGGCTGGCCGGCTGACGAGGAGCGTCATCATGCGTGCAGCGATCATTCGCGGAAGTTTGTTGGGGTTGCTAGGGTTGTTGGCTTGGGCGGGGCTGACGACGGCGAGCGGTAACGCGGCCTGGGCACTCGACCACGGCCAGGATACCCAGTGCCGGTTTTACGGTTACGGCAATCCCGATTTGTTCCGCAACTATTACGTGCCGTCGGCTTGCGGCAGTCTTGGAGCGCAGGCGTACGTCAGCCCGGGGCCGATTCCCGCACACGTTGGCCACACGTATTTCACGTATCAGCCGTTGATGCCGCATGAATTCCTGTATCCGCATCACCGGACCTACCATCGCACCTACGATGAGGGTCGGGGACTAACGCGGGCGGGTGTGCATTGGTACAGCCCGCCGGGCAAGAACGCGGCTCATCACATCCACCACATTTTCCGCTTGGCCCGTTAACCAGAAGGGGAAGTTGATGAATCGGAAGTATTTGGGAGCCGTGCTCATCGCGGCCGCAGCGCTGGGGTTCGCCAGCGACGACGCCCAGGCGTTCACTCGCCGACGGGCGGATAAGCACAATCAAATCGTGTCCAGCAAGATGCCGTGGCACAGCGAATACTACCATGTGGCGAAGGGGTACCCTGTGCCGCTAGTGGTGCCGCCGACGGCTCGAAGCAGCACCGAGTGGAGTTGGGGTGTAGCTCAGAGCACCGTTATGCCGATCTATCATCAGTTCCGTCCCGGTTATCCGGGTGACGGCGCGTTTGCGGACTCCGATTTACGCCCCACTCCGCCGTGGCCGAGCCATACTCGGCAGTTCGGCGTAAACTACATTCGAGGACCCTGGTAGGTCGGCCGTTGTCCGCGTCGACCTGTTTGTGGCTCGCCGACCCGTGCTGGGCATGGGTCGGCCGAGGTCGTGCGCTATGATGCCTTACACCCTGCTCTCGGTTATTGGTGTCTCGCTGGTGATGCTGGCGGCGTTTGTCAGTACGCGGCCCGCGCGTCCACGTCGTCGCGATGCGGCGAACTCACCCCAGCAGGTGGCCGAGATTCGCTAGGGCTGCTTCCCAGCGAGCACTCCGGGGCAGCGTTTCTCATCGCGACTCGCGAACTTCTGATCTGATTGCCGGTTCGTAGGTTCGACGGACTGGAAGTCCGTCGTACAACGAGGGGCGAGATTGGACGGCGGACTAACCTGGGGCGATGAGGCCTGTTTGGCGACCGGCTTGCGCTAGCACTTCGAGCGCGAAATCCAGGTCTTCGCGGGAGTGGCTCGCGGAGACGCAGGTGCGCAGGCGCGACGCGTTGCGTGGCACGGCGGGAAAGGCGACCGGGACGACGAGCAGTCCGGCGTCGCGGCAGAGCCGAGTCATTTCCAGAACGCGATCGTCGTCGCGGGTGATGATCGGCACAATCGGTGTCTGGGAAAGCCCCACGTCAAACCCCAGCGCGCGGAGTCCCGCGACGTAATATTCGCGGTTCACCCACAGTCGGCGATGCCATTGGGGTTCTTGTTCGATGACTTCCAGGGCGGCAATCGAACTGTTGACTTGGGCCGTGGGCAGCGCGCCGCTGAAAATGTAGCCGCGGGCGTGATGGCGAAGGAAGGTGATAATCGACTCGCGGCCCGCGACGAAGCCGCCGCTACCCGCCAATGTTTTCGACAGAGTCCCCATCTTCACGTCGATATCGTCATCGGCCAGTCCGAAGTGTTCCTGGATACCGTGGCCGGTGGAACCGAGCACTCCGAGGCTGTGCGCCTCGTCGACCATCAGCAACGCTTGGTGTTTTTTGCAAAGGTCGATGACGGCCGGAAGGTCGATGATGTCGCCGTCCATGCTGAACACGGCATCGACGACCACCAGCGTCGGGCGGCCTGCGGCCCGCGCGAGTTGGCTGGCGAGCGAATCGATGTCGTTGTGTTTGAAGATGAGGAAGTCAGCGTGGGACGCACGGCAACCATCGACGATGCTCGCGTGGTTCCATTCGTCGCCGATGACCACGCCTTGGCGGTCGACCAAGGTGGAGACTGTCGCCAGATTGGTCATGAAGCCGCTGCTGTAGACAATCGCGTCCTCGGCCCGCATGAACGAGGCGAGCTTTCGTTCCAAACGGCGATGCAGCACCGTGGTGCCGCACAGCAACCGCACGCCGTGATGTCCCGTGCCAAATGACTCGATGGCGTTCACGGCGGAAGCGCGTAGACGCGGATGATGCAGGAGTCCGAGGTATTCGTAGGACCCGAGCATCAACATGCGGCGGCCGCCAATCACGACCCACGCCCCATCATGAGCCTCGATCTCCGGCTCGAAAAAGTACAGATTCCGTTCCTTGAGCGACCGGATCCGTTGGTTCATCAGTTCATAGTGTTCGAGCAGTTTTGGCTGCCCATGCGCTGTGACAGCCGCCGATCCCGCGACCGCTGACGCCGCTGAAGAGAGCCCTTCCGCTGGCATCGGTGGTCGCGTTGTGAGCGCTGATGAAGGGGCGGCGGGCGGCTGGGCGGGGAAGGGAGAAGCGAGCGTAGCGGGCGAAAAAGGCGTAGCCGGGGCGTCTGGCGAGGTGTCTAGCGAGGCGTTCGAGTGGGGCACGGACTGCGGAGAACGCGCGGCGTGGCTGGCTTGCGAGTGAGAGGGTGGCACAGGCGCCGTCGAAAGCCGATCTAGGTAGCGAGCGATCTGTTCGACGGTGTTCAGTTCGTACAGCACTTCGGGGTTGAAGCGTTTCCCGGTGGCGTGCTCAAGCGCCTCGCTGATGGCGGCGACGCCCATCGAATCGACGCCGGCGGCGGCGAGCGGAGTATCGAACTCGACCTCCGCGTCGGGCTGTCCACCCTCGGTTCGGAGCCAATTCAGGACCTGGTCTCTCACCAGATCCCGGGAATCGCGAGCGGAGGCCGTGTCGCGGAGGTTCAACTTGGCGGCGGCGGAGGAGGCGGCGGAGAAACTGGCTGGCGGCAGCGACGTCATTCGCGAATTCCGATCGAAGGTCGAGGGGCCGGACGCCGCAGGAACGCGTCTGGCATCGAAGTGCAGTGAACAGGCAGCTACAACCGCCGTAACCCGGCAAATTAACGCGCTAGGCAGCAGGAACGCAATTACGGCGGCGGCCCCAGGGGCGGGGCGACGGCGGCAAGTGGCGGCTGGCAACCCGCTCGCCTAGCCCGAGCCATTCCATTTTTTTCGATTCCAAGGGTCGATCGTCATTTCCAATGATAAAGGTGT
>JBJTOW010000649.1:0-3955 GCA_046074805.1 Planctomycetota bacterium
GCTTGGCTCTTGGCCAGCGCCTGGGCGACTTCCGGCGAGAGCGATTTCAGCCCGACGATCAGCATTTCACCGCGGAATTGGGCTAGCGCTGTGGCTACTTCCGAGTTTATTTCATAGGTCCGGCCGAGTTGGAGAATGCCGAAACGCGACCCCGACTCGACCTGCTGAACTAGCTCGCGAGCCCGCTGGACCGTGATTTCCTCCGGCGGTTTGACCGGCCAATTCCGGGACGCAATCAGGTCGGGCGTGAGTTCGGACGCGGGCAGCACGCCTTGCTGAATCAAGTCGCCAAAGGTTGGCGAATCGGGCCAGACGGGATCGGCCGGGATGTCGTTGACCCGTCGTCCCGTATCGCGTTTTCGCGCTGGGTCCTCCCTATCGTTCCCCGTCAGCAGCAGGTTGATCGCGCTGCCGTACCGATTCCGCGGACCAAAGCCTGCCAGGTGGCAGACGACGCATGACCACCCTCTTTCCTGCGTTGTCTGTCGCAACCAAGCCTGCGCCGCGTCCTGATCCCGGATGTTGCGAATTTGTTCAAAGACCGCCGCATCGAGACCACAGATCGCGTGGGTATGAGCTGGCCATGCCAGCCAGACCAGACCGAGGCAGAGACCAATACCATGGCGCAACCAACCCGCGCGTCCACATCTGTTCCAATTTTCCATGGCCGTCTTTTCTGTCAGAAGTGCCTGCGATCGAACAAATCGTGGTACTTGCCAGGATTCCTCTGTACATCGCAGCAAGATCAATCGCAATTGCCATACGGTGTTTTAGAGCGAATTCGGGGAAACGTCGATCCTTTCGGCGAGCGATATAAGCTTTTGCCGCTCGGAGTGGGCCCGCGGCACAGTTTTCCGCTTGATGTTTTGGCATTTTTTAGTGGCAGACGTGCAGCGTCCGACGCTTTTGCTCGGTGCGAGCGAAACTCTCCTGGCGTTCGTTGACGACTGGTGGTTCTTGCGGGATGTTCGGCATCGCGTTTTCCATGCTTCCCACTTACGGCCTACGGGCCGGCAATTGGCCGTGGAAGTCCTGGAAGAAGCGTTCGACACCTTTCCGAAACAAAGATCGCGCACCACGAATGGCCTGGATAACGGGGACGCTTCCACAAACAACAAGACGTGAAACGCCATCAGAATATTCGTTCGATTCGTTAAATTCGTGGTACAGTTATTTAAAGAAATTTATTTACCACGAATCGCACGAATCGCACGAATGGGAGGTTGTCTTTGAAAATAGCAAAACGAATATGGAAGGCTGCGTAGCGCGGGCCGAATGTGGTGGCGGACGCCGAAGAATCGGCCCGACGCGGCCAGATTGTGTGTCAACCGCCAAGCGAACTCGCCTGAGCGCGTCGCAGTGAATGGACTAGTTCGCCCTGCTCGCCGAGTTGCCATGACGCCACCCCGCCATGCCTCGCGGTCAGCCTCCAGCCTCCAGCCTCCAGACTCCAGACTCCCCAGCCGGACATGGTTCGATTTCGTTCGTGGAGTCCGTTAGACTGTGTTGGGTTAGCGATCGAGCCGGCGACGCTGACGCAAGCGGCTAGGGACGATCGTCTACGAATGGCTCGTAGAGAAGCGACAAGAATCGACGAGAAGAGACCTGGAGTGACATCGATGCACAAGTCTTCCGTGACTGGGTCGCGACCGGCGACCAACGCGTGCTCTGCGGCCACGGTCGCCTACTCGCGCCGGGAGTGGCTAAGAATGGGGGCGATCGGCGGAGCCGGCTTGACCTTGCCGGCGCTGCTGTGGGCCGACGAGAACCGTCCGGCCTTGGCCGAGCCACGGGCGGACGCCTGCATCATCATTCATCTCAACGGCGGCCCCAGCCATCTGGATATGTGGGATATGAAGCCGGACGCACCCGTGGAAGTGCGGGGGGAGTTCAAACCGATCGCGTCTTCGTTGCCGGGCCTGATGGTTTCCGAGCATTTGCCGCGGATGGCCACCCGCATCCATCGCTGCACCTTGGTGCGGTCGATGCACCATTCCGTGAATAACGCCCATGCGGCGGCTGTTTACGTTTCGTTGACCGGCCACGACCGGGGCGAACAGGGTGGCGGCACGAAACCAACCGACAACCCCACACCCGGCTCGGTGCTGTCGCTTGTGCGCCCGTCGCCGGCCGATGCGATTCCCCATGCCACGTTGCCGTACATGACCAAGGAAGGAGCGGGCGGGCCGCCGCAACCTGGTTTCTTTGGCGGCTGGCTCGGGCGGGCCGCCGATCCGCTGTGGATTCTCCGCGATCCGAACGCGGCCGACTTCTCAATTCCTGAATTCACGTTGCGGGGCGATGTGCCGTCCGATCGGCTGGCGGGCCGTGGCGGGCTGCTCGGCGACCTCAACCGGCAGCTCGACGCCGCTCGCGGGGCCGCCGGACCGATCGCGATGAACCGCTTCCAGCAACGCGCGCTCGACGTATTGACCAGTTCCACGACCCAGGCCGCATTGCGGCTCGACCGGGAACCGGCGGCGCTACGTGACGCCTACGGCCGCAACATTTACGGCCAAAGCGTTCTGTTGGCGCGCCGCATGATCGAAGCCGGCACGCGGCTCGTCACGGTCTCTTGGGCTCCCGACGCGAACGCCACGTGGGACACGCATGGCGGCAATTTCAAAAAATTGAAAAACACGCTGTTGCCGCAATTCGATGCCGCCTTTTCCACCCTGATTGATGACCTGAGCGCCCGCGGAATGCTCGAACGCACCGTCGTCGCGGTGCTCGGCGATTTCGGCCGCACCCCGAAAATCAACGGCAACGACGGCGGCCGCGACCACTGGAATTTCTGTTACTCGATCCTGTTCGCGGGCGGCGGGTTCCAGCCGGGGTTGGTATACGGGGCGAGCGACCGCACGGGCGCCTTTCCCGCCGACCGCCCCGTGACTCCCGGCCAATCGATCGCCACACTGTACCAAGCTCTGGGTGTCGACTATGGCCGACAACTGCTCGATTCGCTGCAGCGTCCCCATCGCATCGTGCCTGTCGGCGACGTGGTCCCAGAATTGCTTATGGCGTAACGGGCCGTCGAGCCTGTGTGCGGAAGCGTTTGTGGATCGTCGGCGTAGTTGGCTTTTCCGTATCTCTTTTCTCCCCGTTTCTCCAAGAATCTTGAAATGGAGTTCGTGCGGCCATGATCGTTCGTTGTTTGGCGTTGTCGATCTGTTGGGCGGTTTGCTGGGTGGCGACGGCGCGGTCGCAGGAGTTCGTTGTCGAGCCGGGCTTCACGCCGCTCTTCGACGGCAAAACGCTCGAGGGATGGGAAGGCGATCTCCATTCGTTCCGTGTCGAGGAAGGCACCATCGTCGCCGGTTCGCTGGAGACGCCGATTCCACGCAACGAATTCCTGTGTACTCGCAAACAGTACGGCGATTTCGAATTGCGGTTGCAGGCAAGATTCGGGGCGACGGCCAGAACGCTGGTATCCAGTTCCGCAGCCAACGCGTACCCAACCATCACGAGGTTAGCGGCTTTCAATGCGACATGGGCGAGATGCGCGGCAAGCCCATTTGGGGTTGGCTGTACGATGAATCTCGCCGCAACAAGTTTCTCGTGGAAATGGAAGGCGAGCGTTATGAGAAAGCGGTGAACCTCAGTCGCTGGAACGACTTCGTGATCCGCTGCGTTGGACCGCGAATTCAAATCTGGGTCAACGGTTTTCAAACAGTCGACTATACCGAGTCCGACGCGACGATCGCCCGCCGCGGCGTGATTGGCTTGCAAATCCACGGTGGAGCGGCCGCAGAAGCTTACTATCGCAAAATCCGTATTCAGCGGCTCGGTTCCCCCGAGTCGGTGCGGGCTGAAAAAGCCGAACCGCTCGCGCCGGTCCTGTTGGATGCCGTGAAGCCTACGACGCAAGACGTTCAACTGGTTTACGCCGGCGACATCATGTTGGATGACGGGCCCGGCCAGGCGATGGCCCGTGGCGTCGATCCGTTCGCCGAGT
>JBJTOW010000650.1:0-9858 GCA_046074805.1 Planctomycetota bacterium
CTGGCCCGCGGGCGATCGGAACTGGCATCGGCGACGCGACTGCACGTGGCACCGCCGCTTGCGGCATGGGCTGGGAACCAGTAGGACTGGCGATCGGTCGCTGGCCCGGCCCTCCTACCGGCCCAACTGCGGGGCCCGCCGCCGGACCGACAGCCGGCCCCGCGACTGGAACGGCTCGCGGGATCGGCACCGGCCCCGGCCCTCGAGGGGCCCCAGGCGAGGTCGGCATACCAGGACCGACAGGGCCGGTGGGTCCGCTTGCGGCACCGGGGAGCCCTTGGTCGGCGGGCAGCGCTTCGGCGCGGGGCCAAAGTTCCGGGATTTGGCCCGCTTCAATCCAGCTGTTGATGTCCGCTCGGCGAATGAGGCTGGTGAGTTTCAAGTCGCCACGAGCGGCCATGCGTCGCAACTGATCAAAAGAGATCGGCCCAACCTGCCGTTCTCCGACTCGGCAAAACCACGCGATGTCCATGCTCTACCCTCGACTCGCCTCATTCCAGCCCGACCCGCGTTCACATTAGGTCACCACCACATCTTACCCGGAAGAGTCCGCGCGTGTCGATTTCGTCGTCAACCGGTTTTATGCCCAGCGCGCGGGGGCGACGCCTGCTGGTCAACGGCCCGTGGAAGCCGGCGGATCGCTCAGATGATTGCGGTTGTTGCGGAGCACCGGAGGGGCGGGTGGTTGCCAACCGCGAGGCGAGTTGACCACAACGACCGGCTTGCCCGTGTTGTCATGGATGCGGAGATTGTCGGCGACCACGCCATTTTGGGAATAGCGCCAGCAGTGAATTGCCTGCCCATCGCTCTTGATCACGTTTCCGATGACTTTGTAACCGTCCAGATTGAAATTCGGTTCGAGTGCCGTTTTGCCGGTTTCCATGTAATTCTCAACGCATTCGACGTTGCGGAGCCGGCCGCGATGGGAGGGATGGCCAAACAGATAAGCGGCTCCTTGCGGATTCAATGTTCGAGTGCGGCGAACGACGATGTTTTCCGCGTCGAACGATTCGCCCGGCCCGGTTTTGCCGCCAGGCAACATTGCTCCGGTGTGCTCGCCGTAGCACATGACCGAGCGATTGGTGTTGGTCATCGTGATTCCCTCGACCACAACGCCGCGCACTCGCCCGTGAACCAGCACACAGGCGTTGATCTCTTTGACGAGTCCACTCGGCTGAGCGTTACGCGGCGAGTTGAGATCGATCTCGCCTAGGCCGAAAATCCGAACGTTCTCGATGTAATCCTTGTGGGTCCCATGGCCGATGCGGATACCGTACGCCTCGGGGCCGTCATAGGAAACAAACCACAGGCTGCCGCGACTATGGCCAGTCCGCGAGGCGAACCGAATCTTCACGCCGTTGCTCAACGCTTGCCAGTCGCCCGTAATCGGAATTTGCTTGTGAGGCGTATCGAAGATCCGGCCGTCTCCCCAGGCGAAGGTGTCTGGCTGGCCGTCCACTCCGATGCCATCGATGACCAAGGTGTAAATGACGGCACCGTACGCTTCCGGGCCGTCCACCGCCGCCCGGGTCACGTCGAACTCACCGCCAACCTCCAGATCATCCAGTTTTTTGCCTGCATCTTGGTCGGTTGTGATCTCTCCGATCGCCTCCCGCTTGCAGGTGCCTGGAGCCAGCCTAAGAACAGCACGCGCCCGCAATTCGATTTCGACCGATTTGTCCACGAACAGCATCGCTCGATGCTTTCCAAGCCCGTGCTCATGCACCCCTGGCAGGAACACGAGCCGATCGCCCGGCGCGGCCCGGTCGAGAGCCACTTGGGGCGACTCTCCAGGTCGAATCGAATGCTCTGCGGCGGACGAACTGGCGATTAAAACGCTAAAAACGCTGAAAAAACCGCCCCACGCCAGTCCAACTGTGAGTGTGACAACACGAAAGGCCATCGACCACCGGTTTGCGACGCGCATTGTTCGCTTCCTCCAGGGTTTTTCCATGTTTTCTCCATGGCCGTTCCAGGGCTCCAAGGCCGCTCCGTTGCCTCGCGGGTGACCGGGCAGTGGACCGCTGGTAAGCCCAGGCCAGACAGCCGTTCCGACAACCGTTTAGCTATGGAAGGCAGGGCGGACCTTACGTAAACTACCACAGTCGGTTTCGTCGATGAAATAAGCCGGGGTGCCTTTCCATCTCCCATATCTGCCGTATCGGAAACGCGATGCCCGCCCATGTTCTCGCTCGCCGTCAGGACTTGTTTTGCCACGCCCAGCCGATGGGGTTTGGCCATCAACGCGCTGGTGCCGAAAGGTGTCTGAGGGACGGCGACGTGAGGGACGGCGACGGACGCTTCGACTTTCCCCGCGCGGTCCCTTGCAACGTCGAACTCAACGCCAAACGCAACACACCGATCGATGCACGACGCGAATTTCAACGCAATGCGTGGCTCAGCCCGCTGATCGTGGCCTCATTGGCCCTCCTGTCGCTGGCGACGTTCGCAGGTGCGGTTCCAGCAGCCGATCCGGGGTTAACGCTGTTCGAAACGTCGATTCGTCCGGTGCTCGTCAAACACTGCTACGAGTGCCATTCGGCTGCGGCGGCCGCCAAGGGGAAGTTGCAGGCGGGGCTATTTCTCGACACCAAAGCTGGATTGCTCGCAGGTGGCGAGAGTGGACCGGCGCTTGTTCCGGGGCAAGCGGCGAAAAGCCTGTTGATGGCCGCGCTACGGTACGAGTCTTACCAGATGCCGCCCACGGGCAGACTCCCGGCCGCTGTGCTGGACGATTTCGCGAAATGGATCGATCTCGGGGCTCCAGATCCACGGGAGGGTTCTGCCCCGGCCCCACGGCGCACCGCGTTCCAAATCACCGACGCCGACCGGCGTCATTGGGCGTTTCTGCCAATCCCCGATCACCCCGCGCTCCCGACTGCCCAATCGCCGGCTGGCGGGGCTCCGACTGAGACTACAACCAAAACTACAGAGGGCTGGGGCACGGACGAACTCGACTCATTTGTCCTCACCGCCTTGCGAACGCGGAATCTGTCTCCGGCACCGGCGGCGTCCAAGCCGGCGTGGCTTCGCCGAGCGACTTTCGCCTTGACCGGATTGCCGCCCACACCGGACGAACTGGCCGCTTTCGCCGCCGACTCGGACCCCAAGGCGTACGAACGGGCGGTTGATCGCTTGCTCGATTCTCCCGAATTCGGCGTGCACTGGGCGCGACGGTGGCTCGATGGCGTTCGCTACGCGGACAATATCGACAAGTCGGGCGAATATCGACGCTGGGTGATTCGCGCATTCAATGACGACTTGCGTTACGACCAGTTCCTGAAGATGCAGATTGCCGGCGATCTGCTGACAGCCGCGGAACTCAATGTGGCGCCCGATCGCACGCATGCCTCCGGCGCCTCGTTTGACGGCATCATCGCCACGGGAATGTTGTCGTTCGCCGCCTGGGAACAAGTTGGACGCGATTTGGCGATCGCCGAGATCGTCGATAGCCAGATCGACCTCATCGGTCGTCAAGTGCTCGGTCTTACGCTCGCCTGCGCCCGTTGCCACGACCATAAATTCGATCCGATTTCCACGCAGGACTACTACTCGCTGGCGGGAATCTTCTTCAGTAGCCATATCGCCAGCGGCAAGCTGATCGCGGACGATCGACTTGGCAACGACCTCGTCGAAACGATGTTGCTGACGCCGCCCCAGGATACGGCGAACCGCGAACTGGAACGGCAAGCTGCAGCGTTGGATACGGAAGTTGAGACGCTGGTGAAAAAGATTCCGCAAGCGGCTCGGCTTGTCGCCTTGAAGTTGGAACTGTCGGATGCGGAAGGGCAACTCGCCAAAGCGACCGCCGCCACCAAGACGAGCTTGGCAGCTAAAACGAAGAAGCTGCAAGACGAACAGAGCAAACTGCTCGAAGCCCAAAAGACCGAAGGCTGGGAGCTGGCGCCGCCCGAATTGGCCGAGATCAAGAAGCGTCAAGATGCGGCCCGCGAGCTTCGAAAGCAAAAGTTCGCCGGTGTGAACGTGGTCGCCATTCGCGAAGGTGGAGTGCCCGGCGGCAAACGCGAGCGGATTGGCGACGCGCCTGTGTACCTGCGTGGCGAATTCCAGCACGAGGGTCCGATCGCGCCGCGACGGTTCCCCGCAATCCTCGCTGGCGATCAGCAGATAAGCCTCGGCGCCCGCACCGCCCAGAGCGGCCGCCGCGAGCTCGCCGAGTGGCTTGTGTCTCCCACCAACCCGCTTACCGCTCGCGTGATGGCAAACCGAGTTTGGCAGCAGCTTGTCGGCCGCGGTTTGGTCCGTTCGCCCGACAACTTTGGACGCCTCGGAGAATCGCCGACCCACCCCGAACTGCTCGACCACCTGGCCCGCTCATTCATCGCCTCGGGCTGGTCGGTGAAACAACTGGCCCGCCGTATCGCGCTCTCGTCGACCTTCCGACAGAGTTCCCTGGCTTCCCCGGAACTGGCGCGGCAGGACCCCGATAACCTATTGCTCGCCCGAATGAATCGGCGACGCCTGACCTACGAAGAACTCCGCGATAGCTTGACGCGTTTGGGCACGGCCGCTCCCGAGAAATCCACGTCCTCTCCCAACGCGATAGCCGGTCCAACGCGTCGAACGATTTTCGAACCACTTGACCGCCGCAAAACGGATGTGACGGCCGCGTTGTTTGACGGTCCTGATCCGCAGGCGATCGTGGCGGTTCGCGCCGAGTCGACAACCGCGCCGCAAGCCCTGTTTCTAATGAACAACCCGCTGGTGCTCGAAACGGCCAAGCGACTCGCGAAGCAACTGCGTGACGACCGAACGGCCGCCGATGACGCCGCACGGCTCGAACGGCTGTGGCTTGTCGCGCTCGGACGCCCGATCACCGCCGACGAAGCCGCCGCCGCCGCCGAGTTCCTCCGCGAGCAGTCCCTGGAATCGCTGACGCACGCCGTGCTCGCCTCGAATGAGTTTTGCTATCTCGACTGAACCTTGCCCATCCCCGATCGTCGCGTGCCGTCTTGTTGTCAACCGCCGCGATACCTTTCCGCCGGAGAGTCCACGAATGTCCGCTGATCGACCTCTTTCCCGAACGCGGCCATTTCCCGACAGATCAACTGCCGCGACGGTCATTGACCGCCGTCGTCTGTTGGGCCAATTCGCGGGTGGATTTGGAGCGGTGGGGCTCGCGTCGGCGTTTCACGAGCAGGCGTTGGCGAACGGCACGGCCGGAGTGGCGGGCGAGCGGGACGTTTTGCCGCATCACGCGCCGCGGGCTAAGCGGGTGATTTTCCTGTTCATGAACGGTGGTCCGTCGCAGATCGACACGTTCGATCCGAAGCCCGAGTTGGCGAAATGGGAAGGTAAGCGTCTGCCGGTGCTGGAGCAAAACACGAACAAGCTGCTCGGCAAGCCACGGCCGCTGGGCAACGCGTTTCCGTCCCCATGGAAGTTCGCGAAACATGGCGAATGCGGCTTGGATGTTAGCGAACTATTCCCGAATGTGGCCCGGCACGCGGACGACCTTTGCCTGATCCGCTCGTTGACATGCGACAGTTTTTTCCATGCCCAAGGCACGTTGGAAATGATGACGGGCAGCGGGCTGTTTCTGCGGCCTTGTTTCGGCTCGTGGTTGACGTATGGCCTGGGCACGGAAAATCGCAATCTGCCCGGCTTCGTGGTGCTTGGCGAAGTCATGGGAAACGTCGACGCGACAAAGGTCTTCAGTTCCGCGTTTCTGCCCGCCGAGTTCCAAGGGACGAGATTGACCAACCTGAAAGAGCCGATTCCCAACTTGAAGCCGGCTGTCGCCACGGCGAGCCAACGGGCTCAACTCGACTTCATGCAGCGTCTCAACGCCCGCCACTTAGCGGGCCGTGAGGACACGGCCGCTTTGAACGCGCGGATCGAGGCGTTCGAGCTGGCGTTCCGGATGCAAACTGAAGCGAGCGACGCGTTCGATTGGCAACCCGAGTCCGCCGCGACTCATCGCCTCTACGGACTCGATGACGCGAAGACTCGCGCCTACGGCGAGAAGTGTCTGCTGGCACGGCGGCTGGCTGAACGCGGCGCCCGCTGTGTGGTCGTCAACCACGTGAATTGGGACCAGCATAGCAATTTGAAGGATGGCCACACCAAGAACGCGTTCGAGGTCGATCGTCCGATCGCCGGATTGCTATCCGATCTCAAACAACGCGGCATGTTGGAAGACACGCTTGTGATTTGGGGAGGCGAGTTTGGCCGCACGCCGAATACCGAAGGGACAAACGGCCGCGACCACAATACGGCCGCCTTCTCGATGTGGCTTGCGGGCGGTGGCGTCCGCGCCGGTCACACGTTCGGCACGACGGACGAATTCGGCGCCTTTTCGATCGAAGGCCGGGTCCATGTTCACGATTTGCATGCGACCATTTTGCATCTCATGGGAATCGACCACGAGCGGTTCACTTTCCGTCACGGTGGCCGCGACTATCGCTTGACCGACGTCTTCGGCAACGTCATCCACGGGATTCTCGCGTGACGCGTCCGAAGGCGGTGATTGTGGACGCCGTGCGGACGCCGATCGGACGTTCGCATCCAGACCGGGGCGTGTTTCGCGAAACCCGAGCGGATGACATGGCGGCAGCGTGCGTGTCCGCGGTGTTGCAACGCCAGTCGCTCGACCCTGCCCGCGTGGATGATCTGATACTGGGTTGCGCCAACCAATCGCTCGAACAGGGCGCGAATGTGGCGCGGCTGGTCGCACTGCTAGCGGGACTGCCGCCCAGCGTACCCGGAGCCACCGTCAATCGACTTTGCGGCAGCGGACTGGAAGCGGTGCGTCAAGCCGTGCTGGCGATCGAGACTGGCAATGCGACGGCGGTTGTCGCCGGCGGACTCGAACACATGCATCACTTGCCGATAGGGCACGGCATCGACCTCCATCCACAGCTCGGACGGTACGTGTCGCAGGCCGCGTTGCGGATGGGATTGGCCGCCGAGTATCTCGCGCAGTCACGGGGGATTTCCCGCGAACGGCAGGACCGTTTCGCGTTGGAGAGCCATCGCCGAGCGGCGGCCGCTCATGCCGCGGGTCATTTCAGCGCCGAACTTATTCCGGTGCCAGGACGCGATGAGCGCGGCCGCTGGACGCTCGTGAATCGCGACATTCCGGTGCGGCAGGACACCAGCCTGGCCGCCCTGGCCGCGTTGCCACCGGCATTTCTGCCAGAACTCGGTTCAGTCACAGCCGGAAATAGTTCACCGCTAAGCGACGGCGCGACCGCCTGCTTGATCATGGACGAAAAGGCCGCGATCGAGACCGGGCGCAAGCCGCTCGCGGTTGTCCGCGCGACGGCTGTCGTGGGAATCGAGCCGAGCCTCATGGGGCTGGGACCGGTGCCGGCCGCGCGGTTAGCGCTCGACCGCGCCGGCCTCCGGCTCGCCGATATCGACCTCATCGAAATCAACGAGGCGTTCGCGGCGCAGACGCTCGCTTGCCTCGACGCATTGGAACTCGATGGACGGCGAGTGAACACGCGCGGCGGCGCGATCGCGCTCGGGCACCCGCTGGGCGCCAGCGGCGCCCGTATCGTCGCCACGCTGACCCATGCCATGCGCGACACCGACGCTCGTTTTGGCATGGCGGCTCTGTGCATTGGGTTCGGCCAGGGTATGGCGATGGTTTTGGAACGATATCGATGACTCGCCGGTTCGAAAGGGAACTGCGACGCCTGCGATTGAGCTTTCCGGCGCCCGGCGTCGCGCCGCCGGCCGAGACACCGCTCGCCGAGACACTGCTCGCTCATGAAAAGCTCGCGGGTGAAACAGTTGCGGACGAGAAGCTCACGGACGAGAACTTCGCGGGGGAAACACTTGCCGACGAGAAGCTTGTCGAGCAGATCGCCGCTGCTGTCCGACAAGCGTTACGGCTAAAGACGGCCGGCCCACGGCTGTTGGAGTTCGGCCAGCGCGAGCCCACTGCGGAGGCGCGACTCGCGGGCGACTGGCCGATGCCATCCGAGGGACTCGACGGAGTGGTGCGCGAGCTGTGCGAATGCCTAGAAGGTTTACCGCTCGAAACGCATCCCCGCAATCAAGTAAATGTCAACGCCCAGCCGTCGACGGCCGCGATTATCGGAGCCCTGCTACCCACGCTCTTCAATCCCAATCTGGCCAGCGATGGGCGGGGAGCCGGTTGTTCGCGAGCGGAGCAACGGGTAACGGCGCTGGCGGCTGAACTGGCCGGGTTTGATCCGCAGGCAGCAGGCGGTCTATTCACATTCGGTGGCACAGGCACGGTGCTGTACGGTGTCAAACTTGGACTGGAAACGGCGATCCCCGGCGCGATGCGAACGGGCATCGATCGTCCGGTGGTCGTGTTGGCTTCGGAACGGGCGCATCACACGTGCCTTACGGCGGCCGGTTGGTTGGGCATTGGCGAAGAGCGGGTTTGGCGAGTGCCTGCCGAGGACGACTTTTCAGCGTCGGCCCAGGCGTTCGAGGCTTGCGCCAGTCGCGCGATTGAAGCCGGGTACCGGATCGCGGCGATCGTCGCGACCGTCGGCACGACCGACGCGTTTGGTGTTGATGATGTCGCGTCGCTGGTCGCGGCTCGGGATCGGCTTGTCGCCAAACACCGCCTCGACTACTCGCCCCACGTGCATGCCGACGCCGTGATCGGTTGGGCGTGGAATGTGTTTCGCGATTACGATTTTTCATCGAACGGATTGGAATTTGACGCGGAGACGCGGGACGCTTTGCAACGGATGGCGAACCGCGTGGCCGGATTGTGCCACGCCGATTCGCTTGGCGTCGACTTTCACAAAACGGGTTTCGTGCCGTACGTGGCGTCGCTCTTTTTAGTTCGTCGCGGCGACAACCTGGAAAAGCTGGCGCGTCAGCGCGATTCGATGCCGTACCTGTTCCACTCGGGGCAACACCACCCCGGCCGGTACTCGCTAGAGACAACGCGGTCGGCGAGCGGCGTGTTGGCGGCGTTCGCCAGCTTGCGGTTGTTTGGAAGGGATGGACTGCGGGTGTTGCTGGGAGCCGCGATCGCCCGCACGCGGCGGTTGCGTCACGGGTTGGCGGTGAAGCCGTGGATTCAACTGATGAATGCGTCGACGGATGGTCCTGTCACGCTCTTCAGGGCCTACCCGCCGGGTTGGAACGCCGCTGAGGCTTGGCGGCGGGAACTTAAAGATCCAGCGTTCGCGGCGCAATCGCTTGAGGTTAACGCCTTCAATCGACGGATTCACGAAGCGACGCAAGCGGCCGCTCGCGAGGGCGGGCTAGCCGGAGTCGGCTGGACTGAAGCGGTTCGACGTGGAGCGGCGGGCCAGCCGCTCGCCGCGCTAAAGTCATACCTGCTGTCGCCGTTTCTCGACGAACACGCGATCGACGAACTGATTCTGCACATGGATCGGATTCGCGAAAGTTTCTCGATGTCTACCCACACAAAACCGGCCGAGGCCATTTAAGTGTTTTTCTGGATGGGCATTACGTCAAATGCCAGCGGTCGGCGTGATGACCGGAATAACGCCGACGTGGATACGGAACCCCGACCTAAAACCACCCGTACGGGCTAGCCGTGATTTGACTGGCCATGGTGGAGCCGACGACGTGGAGAGTAGACTGGAGGCCGAAGTTTCGAGCTAAGTGGGTGAAATCATCGACAAAGCGCGAACGCGGATGGGTCGATTCGAGGCGAGGTTGCGATGGGTATCTGGCTGCTGCGAGGCGTCTTCCTGCTGGTCACGGCAGGGGTCGCGGTGTCAATTGTTAATTCTCCGTCATTTGAGAAGGCGTTCGGGGCCAATCTCTGGCTGTTCTTCGTCTCGGTGATGGTGGCGGCCGCTGGCGTCATCGCCGGCGACGTACTCATTCCGCGGAAGCGGCTCGACATCATCACCTCGGTGTACTTCG
>JBJTOW010000651.1:0-4883 GCA_046074805.1 Planctomycetota bacterium
GTTGGCCCGCATTCCGACCACCGTCGCTTAGAACGACAATGCCGGCGATCGGACCGCCACGCTCTTTGTTCACCAAATTCTCAACGGCGTCACCCAAACGGGTCTCCGAACCGCGCGGCCCAAGCTCAGCCCGCCAATCGATCGTCTTCGATTTCTCCTTTTCCTCCGCCGTACCGTCTTTCGCACCGGCGTCCGATGCTTCTTGTGGCCCAGCGTCTGGCCGCAGTCCTAAAGCCACTCGCAAGTCGTAGCCGGGAGTTCGCAAGGTGGCCACGGCCAAAGTTACCGCCGCCGACAGTCCAGCGACGATCGCCACCAGCCATAGCCACGACGCGGAATCGGCGACGGCGACACGGCCGAGTCCTGCTAAGGCGAGAACGCCAGCAAGCACAGCAACCACCGCGAACCCGATCGCCACGTAGGCGGCCACCCGAGCCGATTTCAATTCGGCTTGCCGCTCGATTGCCCGTTTTTCCTGGGGATCGCCGTGCTGGGTGCGTGTCAACTTCCCAAACGCGGCTAACTCAATCGGACGCGGCGTTTGGTCGAACCGGTAGACAACTACTTCGTGCTCCTGGCGCAGATTCTCCAGGAGCGAACCGTTGGCAAGTTCCTGAACCACCCGGTCGCTGCGACTGGGGCCAGTACCAGCGCCGGGAGCGGCGTCGGGCAGACCCATGCTCTGGCTTGTGTCCGCCAGCACGAGCACCCGCGAGTCCTTAGTGACCCGCCGCTCGGTGCGCCGTTCCAGATCGAAAAAATAGAACAAAATGCCGCCGAAGACGAGCAATCGCAGGGCCACGAGCGCCCAGGCAGTGCCGGGACGAAGATCAACTGAGTCGCGTCGGTACATCCAGACAACGTAAGCGCCGATGGCCAACGACACGAACACCAACAGCAACCACTGCCACCATTCGGTAAACGATTGGAGGCGGGCGAATTGATGGAATGTGCCCGAGGCATCCGCGAGCGGCGGGAGCGAATTCATGTGCGAAGCTTTCCCCAAACTCAAACACTCGGCCCCATACCACTAACCCCGGCCGCCGCTGGCGGGTTGCGGAGAACCCCGCCACGCCCACTACCACCAGTCTGCAATCCCTGTGCCATGCCAGCCCCGGCGGCGCCTGCGGCGGCCGGCGGGTGGTAGCTCAACAAATAGGCAAGGAATTGCTCACCCAGGAGCAAGGCGATCAACGCCGCCATCAACAATAGGCTACGGTTGACGCCCGCATCGCCACTGGCCAACGCCTGGAATTGCTCGGCCAATTGATACTCGGCTCGAACCGGCGCCAGACTCGCCAACAGCAACTGACCTTCCACCAGCGACAGGTCACCTTCGTCGGGATCGACGTTCAGCGCGAACCGACGCAATTCGAACCCACCCGCAGCCGTTTTAGGCCATGCTTCGTACACACCCGGCCGGTCGGTCGACTCGCTGGCTGCGGTTGCGCCACCGACACCCAGTTTCGCCTCAAGACGCTCGCCACCCTGCCGCGCGGCCGTGCGATCCAGCGGCACTCGCGCCCCCCGTTTCGCCCCAGGCACAACCCACCGCAAATCGTCTGAAAATTTACCCGCATCAAGCGTCAATTCGAGCGGCGCGCCGACCACCCGAGCCTCGGCTGGACGGCGGTCAGCCGCCAAATGCGACTGTAACCGCAAGAGCATCACGATGAAGCTCGGGTCCTGAGCCCAATTGTTCCAATCCGGTGTCAGTGAAGTCAGGAACGCCAACACACGGCCGCGGCCACGTCGAGTTTCCACGACCAGTGGAATGCGGCCACGCAGTTGAGCAGCCACGATCACCGGCGAGCCGACAGGCGGCTTCCAGTCGACGGGCGGCCGCACGAACCGCTCGATGTTGACCCAGCGGACGAACGGATTGCGTTCGCCGATGAATGGCGCGAAAACCGGATGGTCGTTGACCTCCAGATCGGGAGTGCCCTCTTCGATCGGCGGGGCCAGCAAATCCTCGCGTTCCAGCGGCAGTGGGAAAAGTCCTTCGCCGTTGCGGTACAGTCGGTCGGTGACAAACCGCAGGTTGGTGTTTGGACCGGCGAAAAACGCGACGCCGCCGCCATCTTCCGCGAACTGTTCCAGATTCTTCACAGCGCTGTCGTCGAGCCGAGCGACATCCAGCAGGTAAATGGCGCGGTAGGCGGCGAGGTCGGCGGCGGTGGCGTCCCGCAGGTAAGCGGGCGTCTTGATGTCGGCCTGAATGCCGGTTCGAGCCCGTTCGCCGGGCTGGAAAACGGCGGCAAGATAGTATGCCGCCCGCTGTTCGGCCGTTCCATCGACCAACAAAACCGGCTCGTTCGCCGGGAACTCAATCACGCTCCAGCGGCGGTTGTCAGCCGCGACGGCGTCGTCCGGAAGTTCGGCTTCGACAACGTGCGTGCCCGGCTTGGCGAAGTAAACCTGCAACCGCCGGGTCAGCGACGCGCCTGGAGCGATCTCTTCCAGGATCGTTGCGGGCAGCTCCTCGACCGAGTCCCAGGCGCGTTCGGCATCGCCTGACGCAACCGTCTCAGGCGGCGTATAAACCGTGCGGACTTTCAGCGGCACCTTCGTCGCCTTCACCGCGCCGAAATTGCGGACCGTCACGTTGACGAACAGCGGCACGCCCGCCGCGCGAGTTTCATCCGCAGGCTGTATGTCGGTGACCGCTAGGTTGGCTTGAGCCGATTTTGCGCACTGGACGAGCTCGATCGCCGCTCCGCTGCGTTGGGTCGCCAGCAGCAATTCCTTCAATTCGGCGGGCTTGGACCACTGCCCGGCGCGGAAGTCCGAGACCAAGTAAACGATCGGGTTGTCGCCCGTGCCGCCGTCCAACAATTGGCGGACCAGTTCGAGCGCGGGCTGCGGCCCCACCGCCAGCGTCGAAGCGTCCAACGCCGCGTATTTTTCCTCGAACTGTGTTTCGAAATTGGAATCAACCAAAGCCGCGTTGAAGTCGGCCGCGAAGGCCAACCGGGTGGCGGCGTCGCCCTCGCCGCTGTCGCGAGCCGCTCGCGCAGCTTGCGAATAGCGAATCAGCGTCAACCGCTGCTCCACATCGGACTCCGCGGCGCGACGGGCGACGGTCGCCACAACTTGGCGAGCTAGATCGAACGCCGACGCGCCACCGGCGCGGTCGGACATTGAGAAGCTGTCGTCGACCAGAACGTAATGATGCGTCGCCGCTCCGCCAAACATCCGCAGAAACTGCCGCTGCGTCACCCATTGGGCGAGCATCGCCACCAACAAAGCGATCGCCGCCATACGAGCCAGCAGCAGCAACAACTGCTTCAGCCACACCCAGCGGCGGTGCTTTTTGTAGCTCTGCAGCAAGAAATCCATCGCGGCCCATTGCACGCGTTTGTGCCGCATCATGTTGATCAAGTGGATCAACACGGGCACAAGGGCGAGCAAAAAGCCCCACGTTAGCGCCTGATGAACGAATTGCATGGCGTATTCCGCCCGGCCGCCGCGGCCGGCTCCCCGCGGCCGGTCAGCCGAGTCGTTTGCTGAGGAACGCTGTGAGGGCCGAATCGAGCGGGTCGCTCGTCCTCAACAACGCGTAGTCGATGCGATGCCGCGCGCAGTCGCGGCGGATTTGCTCCAGGAACCTCCCGACCGCCTCGAGGTAGCCCTCGCGAAGCGCCCGGGGATTGCAGTTGATCGCGTCCGGCATTTCCAGACCCTCGAACCGCGTCGGCCCTGTGAATGGAAAGTCGAGCTCGTCGTCGTCCATAACGTGCAGCACCAGCACATCGTGGCCGCGTTGACGAAGCAGCGTCAGACCCTTGATGAGCCGCTCGGGATCGGTTAACAGGTCCGAGAGAACGATCATCATGCCGCGCCGCGGATAGGTCTCGGCGACATGGGTGAACACGCCGTAGAGATCGGTCTTGTCCCGCGGTGACGAAACCTGCAACGCTTCGACGATCGCGTGCAGATGCGTCCGTTTCGTGCGCATCGGCGTAGCACGCCGCACCCGCTCGTCGAACGAAGCGCAGGCTACCGCATCATGCTGCCGCAAGATCAAGTAAGCCAAGCAGGCGGCCGCCGTCGAAGCGTATTCGGCTTTGTTGAGCGGTCCACGGCCGTACGCCATGCTGTTCGACACGTCGACCATCAGCAAACAGCGGAGGTTCGTCTCCTCCTCGAACTGCTTGACGTACAGGCGATCCTGCCGAGCCCAGACCTTCCAGTCCACGTGCCGCAGCTCGTCGCCCGCCACGTATTCCCGGTGCTGGAGGAACTCGACCGATTGGCCGAAATACGGACTGCGATGCATGCCCGAGAGGAACCCCTCGACAACATGCCGCGCCCGCAATTCCAGCCGCCCGATCCGCTTGATCGTTTCAGGATGCAAAAATCTTTTGGAATCGGGCATCGCTTGTCAGCTCGTCTTCCTTGGTGGGCGTTGTCGCGACCAGCCGCTCGATGACGTCATCGGACGTCACCCCTTCCGCCTCGGCCGCGAAATTCACGACCATGCGGTGCCGCAGAACGGGTTTCGCCAACGCTTGAATGTCGTCGGTGGAAACATGCGTGCGGCCATGGAGCAGCGCTCGCGCCTTGCCCCCGAGAATCAAAAACTGCACAGCGCGGGGACCAGCGCCCCAAGAAACCTGGTCGCGGACAAATTCGGGCACGCCCGGCTGGTTCATGCGGGTCTGACGCACCAGCGACAACGCGTAACGCACGACATGGTCCGTAACCGGCACTTCCCGAACCACCCGTTGCAGCTCGGCGATCTCTTGCCCGGTGAGCACGGGTTGAACGCGGTCGACCTGGACTGTCGTGGTTCGTCGCGCCACCTCGAATTCCTCGTGGAACGTCGGGTAGTTCACGAACACCTTAAACATGAACCGGTCTTGCTGGGCTTCCGGCAGCGG
>JBJTOW010000652.1:0-4160 GCA_046074805.1 Planctomycetota bacterium
CCAGCGTTGGATTGCTGAAGTCCGGCGGATAGTCCGAGCCGTTTTTATCTTTGTACTGTTCAAGCGCGCTCGTCAACTGGTTCAATTCCAGCGTGATCGTGGCCCGCCGCGCGGCGTTTCGAGCGGCGTTGATCGTCGGAATGAGTAGCGCCGCCAAGATGCCAATGATGATGACCACCACCAACAACTCGACCAATGTAAAGCCAGCCCGCAACGGCCGGGACGTGCGACGAAACATGGATATGCGGCTCCGGGCGGGAAAGGAAATGATTTGGGATAAAGGGGAGGATGGGGTTGGGGGCGGGTGGGTTCAGTTTTCAGTTTTCAGTTTTCAGACTCTAATGCGCGATTGAGCTCGTCTGGACGGGCCAAGGTTAAGAAGCTTGCACATCGACTAAAAATCCAGCTCCCCCGTCTTCAATTAGCACCACCGCAGCCCGCAAACGGAAAACCCCGTTCCCATCTGAAAACTGAAAACTGAAAACTGTAAACCCCCACCAACAACCAACAACCAACAACGAAGCACTAAGAACCAAGAACCAAGAACCTACACCTCTCTCCCCTGCTCCTACGACAACTTCGTGATCAGGTCGACCAGCGGCATGAAGAGCGAGATAACGATGAAACCGACGGCGCCGCCCAGGAAGACGATCATCATCGGTTCGAGCAGCTTTACGAGACCGTCTGTGAGGGTGCTGACTTCTTCGTCGTAGTAGTCGGCGACTTTGTAGAGCATGGTGTCGAGTTCGCCGGTTTCCTCACCGACGTCCACCATGTTCACGACCAGTTCGTCGATAACCCGCGTCTTCATCCGCATGAGGTAGAAGAGCACGGAAAGGACGCCGCCGCCGACGGAGAGGTAAAGGCCCCAGATGGCGACTTTCGGAATGAACAGGATGAAGCTGAACGGCAAGGCGCCGGTCATGAACCAGAAGAAGGCGGCGACCGGATGGAACGGCGGCTGCGAGTAGATCCGCATCGGCTTGGCGATCGTGTCGCCCTCGCGGATCGCGTCGGTCACTTTGCCGTAGATCATTTCGAACATGGCGTTGCCGGAGGTCTCGCGGGTGATGGTAAGCCCTTCGAGAATCGGCACGCCGCTGGAGACCAACGTTCCCAAGGTTCGCGTGGTCCGCGCGAGAATATTCTTTTCCACCAAATTGCCCAATACGGGCAGCTTAAGCATATAGAGATCCCAGCCGAGCCGCCCCGCGTTGAATTTGCGGATGATTTTTATCGACAGCCAGATAACCAGTGGAAACAGAGGGAAAAAGTAAAAGTATTTAAAGACGTATTCGGAGACCTTGATCAGGATTTCCGTCGGCGGCGGCAGCTTCAGTTCGAATTCCTCAAACATCTTCTGAAACACGGGGACGATCTTGATCATGATGAACGTCAAAATGCCGATGGCGACATTGATGACGACGACCGGGTAGATCATCGCGCCTTTGACTTTGCGTTTGAGCGACTCGGATCGCTCCATGAAGTCGGCGAGGCGGCGGAGGATGACTTCCAGGGCGCCGCCCGCTTCGCCCGCCTTGATCATGTTGATGTACAGCCGGCTGAAGACTTTCGGCACCTTGGCCATCGCTTCGGAGAGCGTCGAGCCGGATTCGATTTCGTCGCAGACGTCCATCAAGGCGTTTTTCAACGCGCCGGGCTTGGACTGGGCCTCGAGAATTTTCAGGCTGCGGAGCACCGGCAGGCCGGCGTCCTGAAGAATGGACAACTGCCGCGTGAACGTACACATGATCTTGCTGCTGGCCCCACCCAAGGCCAGCGTCTTTTTCTTCTTGCCCTTCACCGCGGCCGCCGTCGTCGTCTTCTTCGGCGTCAGCTTGGTGATGAACAGATTTTGCTGACGGATGATCGTCTCCGCCTCGTCCTGCGTCGCGGCCTCGACGCTGTCCTTGAAGACTTGGCCGGTCTGATTCATCGCCTCGAAATCATACCAGGGCATCGGATGGATCCTTCGTTACGGGGCGACTGGTCGCGAATGAACGGTGATAAAGAACAGGCTATTTAATGGCGGACTGGCATAGCTGGCGGACTGGCATAGCTGGCGATAGGTGCTTACGAATCGACGATGGTTTCGCGAATGACTTCGTCCAGGGTGGTTACGCCTTCCTGAACATAATGGAGGCCGGATTCGCGGAGGGTCCGCATGCCGTAGCGTTGGGCCGCTTTCCGCAGCTCGTCGGTCGACACGGCCCGCATGATCATGTCGCGCAGTTCGTCGTTCATGATCATCAGTTCAAACAGGCCGATACGCGATTTGTAACCCGTGTTGTTGCAGAGGTCGCACCCACGGCCTTTGAAGAACTTCTTGCCGACGGCGTAATCCGGCGGCAAACCGAGTTCCCACAACATTTCCTCGGTCACCGTCGTGGGCTCGCGGCACTGTACGCAAATACGGCGGACGAGCCGTTGGGCAAGGATCGCCTCGACGGTCGCCGTGATAAGGAACGTCGGCACGCCCATATCTTTCAACCGCGTGATGGTGCTAGGCGCGTCGTTCGTGTGCAGCGTGCTGAACACCAAGTGGCCGGTGAGCGCCGCTTGGATGGCGATTTGGCCCGTTTCGAGGTCGCGGATTTCGCCGACGAGGATCGTGTCGGGGTCCTGCCGCAAAATGGCCCGCAAACAGCTCGCGAACGTGACGCCGATGTCGTGGTCGATCGGAATCTGCACAATTCCGTCAATGTCGTACTCGACCGGGTCCTCGGTCGTGATCAGCTTGTCTTCGACCGAATTGAGTTCGCTGAGCGCCGAGTAGAGCGTGGTGGTCTTGCCCGAACCTGTGGGGCCGGTCACTAACACGATGCCGTTGGGCCGGTTAAGCACCTCTTTGAATTCCTTCATGGTGCCGGCGTCCATACCGACTTTCTTCAAGTCGAGCGAGACGACGGACCGGTCAAGCACCCGCATGACGACGCTTTCGCCGAAGAGCGTTGGCAGGACGCTCACCCGCAAGTCGACCGGGTGGCCGCCGACCGACAGTTCGATACGTCCGTCTTGCGGCAACCGCCGTTCGGCGATGTCCAGGTTCGCCATAACCTTGATGCGGGTGGTGATGGCGAACGCCAAGTGCCGTGGTGGCGGAACCATCTCGTACAGCACGCCATCCGCCTTGATACGAATGCGGAATTCCTCTTCAAACGGCTCGAGGTGAATGTCGCTCGCGTGATCCTTGATCGCGTAGAGCAGCACCATATTGAGCAGTTTGCGGACCGGCGCGCTGTCGGCCAACTGCTCCATGCTTGTCAGGTCGATCGGGCCGTCCGTATTAAGCGTCTCGGCGGCTTTCTTCAGCTCTTGGTCGTCTTCGAGCTCGGAGATGATGCTCTCGACCGTGTCGCCTTCGGTGGCGTAGTAGCGTTCCTGGGCCTTCTTGAGGTCGGTCTGCGTGCAGACGACCATCCGGATTTCCTTGCCGAGCAGCGTCCGCAGTTCGTCTTGCGTCGCCAAGTTCTGCGGCTCGGACGTGGCCACCGTCAGCTGGTTGTCCTCCAGCTTGATCGGCACCACCTTGTACATCTGCGCCATCGCGTCGTTGATTTCCTTCACGACTTCGCGTGGCACCTGGATTTCACCCAGGTTGCAGACCTGCATGTTGAACTGTTCGGCGAGCGCCATGGTCAGCTGCTCGTCCGTGATCAGGCCCATCTCCTCGGCCAGCTTGCCGATCTTTTCCGACGGGTGCGAAGCCTGCTCTTCCAACAATTGCTTAAGCTGTTGGTCGGAGATGTAGCCGAGGTCGACGAGGATTTGACCGAGCCTGCGAATCGCCATGCGACACCTATTGTGCGTTTGCTGCGGACGATGGAGAGGAGCGGCGATCGAATCCGCCGCATCGCCACCGTCGCCCGAGATCCCCGGACCCGATGAGCCCGCCGCCCTTGTGGATAAGTCTCAGTACATCAGCCGCAGCGCCAGGACGGGCCGTCCCCACGCTGCCGCTCGTGCCGCCGTCGTGCCCGTCTCTGTCGTTCACACCGCGATTGGGACCGAGGGCGATCCTAAAAAATAGCTTGTGAAAGCAGGCGAGCGACGAACGGAAAGCCCATCGCATTCACCCTCGTTTCCCCAATTCGAGCGTTGACGAGGCGTCAGTGATGTCCGCCGTGTCCGCCTTCGCCGCCTTGCGGCATGTCCATAAT
>JBJTOW010000653.1:0-6173 GCA_046074805.1 Planctomycetota bacterium
CGGCGATCGCTCCCCACCATCGCAACTTGTTGATTGGTGGATTGCGGGAACTGGACGAGCCATCGGCTGCGATTCTGGCACGTCATCGCGGCAGGTTGCGTCTTCCCGCGCTCGAGTCGTTGAGCGATGGCGCGGCGGCGCAATTGGCGGGATCGACGAGCGACTTGCAATTGGACCGGCTCGCGCAGCTGTCGCCAGCGGCCGCCGAATCGTTGGCGAAGCATCGCGGCCGTTTGTCGCTCAACGGGCTCAGGTCGCTCGACAATGCATCGTTGGCGGCAACGCTTTGCCAATCGCCGAACGCTACCGAGATGCCGCTTCTCTCTTCCATTTCGCCGAGTGCGTTGCGAGTGCTCTCGGAACAGGCGACCTATCTGACGCTTGGCTTGCGAGAGTTATCCGCCGAGCAACTGGAGATCGTGGGACGCTTCCGCGGGAGCCTCACGTTGCCGGTGATTCACACGGTTTCGGATTCAACAGCCAGCATCCTTGCGGCCCGCGAAGGCTCGCTGAAGATGTACGGGCTGCGGGAACTGCATCATGAAGCGCTCGCCAGGAAACTCGCGGCGAGCGGCGGATCGATGCCGCCATTTCTGACGCTCGCCGCGCTTTCTCCGGCTGCCGCGCGGGGCATCGTCGAGGCGTCGCAGCGTCGCCACTGTAGGTTTCCCCGATTGGAAACCTTGTCCGAAGAGGTCGCACGGGAACTGGCTAAGGCAAAAGGACCGTTGTCATTCCCGGCCGTCCAATCGTTAACGCCCGCCACCGCCGCCGCGCTCGCAGCCCATGAGGGCTCTCTGTCGTTGACGAAGATTACGGCAGTGTCTCCCGAGGTCGCCGAAGGTTTGTCGCAACATGCCGGACCGCTGGAGATGGTGAAACTCGTTCAGCTCGACCATCCAGGACTCGCCGGTCGATTGGCGGGGAGATCAACGTCTCTGCGCGGCGTCGAATCGGTTTCCGACGAAGTGCTCGTCCGCCTTGTGGCCGCGAAGAGCCTGACGCTCGGTATTCGGGAGATCACGGAACGCCAAGCCGTATTGCTCGCGCAGTGCACGGATTCGCTGAGCTTGCCGAATGTCGAACGCGTGTCGCCCGCCGTCATCACGTGGCTCGCCAAGCGTTCGGGTTCGCTTTCCTTGCCCAAGCTGGTCGAACTGCGCGACGAGCGGCTCGCGCGGGCCCTGACTCAAGGGGCCTCCGACGCGATCGAACTCGGCCAAGTCCGCTCGCTATCCGCCGCGGCCGCCGCCGAGCTGGCGAAGTCGAAACAAGAGCTGAATTTGGACGGGTTGACGGAGGTCACCGAGGAGCTCGCGCGAGCCCTGGCGTTGCATACGGGACACCTGTCCTTCCGCGGCGCGACGACCTTCAGTGGCGCGGCGATCATCGAGCTGTCGCGGCACCGCGCCCCCGTGAGTTGCCAAGACAATCCAGCGCTGTCGATGGCAACGCGGGAATTGTTGATCGCGGCCGGCGTTTTGATTCGAATGCGTCCGGAACCGATCGTCCCGAAACCGTAACGCTTTTTGACGGACGCCGCCTGTAGACCATTTCAGAAACGTGCCGCCTGTAGAGCCGCAACGCCTATCAATTCTTGATCGAGGCGATCCGAGCCAAATTCGACGCTCGCCCAGCGCCGACGCGACTGCCGCAAAACCCGGCCATTGCTAACGTTGCCGCATAGGTTATTGCACCGAGCCGTGAACGGTCGCCAGACCGGGCAGTCCGTCGTACGGCACAAAAAAATCGCAACTTCAAAACTTGCGATTCGGATTATGATAACCGGCGTCGAAAATATATAAACGATTACGAAATCAATGTCCAATTAATAGACTCAGGCCTTGGCATTGTCGTCGATTTGACCACGATAAGCTTGCCAGACGCCGCGCAAATAGTCGTCCAAAGTCAGTGTGGGGGACCATCCGGTATCGGTTTGAATACGCCGAATGTCCGCGATCGGCTCTTGCCGAAACCCGGGATGCGTTTCCACGAACGGGCAACCGGGCCGTGCCAACGCCCGAAACCGCAGGAAGATGTCGCCCGTTCGCCGCGGCACGCCGCTGCCGACGTTGTAAACGCGTCCCGACACGCCGCGTTCGGCCAGCAAACGATAGGCTAAGCAGACGTCGCGGACGTCGGTCATATCGACCACGCTGTCGCATGAGCGGATCCGCACTGGTTCCACGCCGGCGGCGAACTGCGCCGCCCACTCGGCGAGCATCAACCGGCTATCTTGCCGAGCTCCCACGTGTTTGAAGGCGCGGGCGATCACGACTTCCAGTTGTCCCGTGGCGGCCAACGCCAACAAACGTTCCTCGGCCATCCGTTTCGTTACCGCATAGGCGCTGGTTCCGTTCAGCGGCGCGTCCTCGGCGACTAACGATCGCGATGGCTCGACCGCGCCATAAACGTGGCTGCTGCTGGCGAATATCAGTCGCGGCCGCTTGGGCGTTTGGCCGGGCGCCGCGTTGGAAATGGCGGCGGCAAGTTCCGCGACGCGCATCGTCCCATCCACGTTGATCGCCAGCGCTCGGGGCGTTGGCGGCCCCGCCGCGCCGCAGTCCTCCGGGATGCTCAGGGCGGCCAGATGATAAACGACATCAGGGCGAAATTCGGCGAGGAACCGCCGCAGCTCGGCGGTCGGCTCGTCCCCGATGTCCCAGGCGCGAGGCGCGTCGATCCGAGCGTCCCGCATTGTTTCGACAAGGTCGGCGGGCCAGCGGCCTTCGCGGTTCGCGCCGGCCACCACGTCGCCAAGACTCGCCAGGACGCGGGCCAAATGAGCGCCTACAAAGCCGCTGATGCCGGTGATGAACGCTCGCACGGCGCGACGCTCCGCTTTACTTCGTTTCGACCGCGGGCGCCTCATCCTCCTTGGGCACGCGAACGACGGCGGCCAAAGTGTCATCGTCATCCAGTGTCATGATCCGCACGCCTTGGGTATTGCGGCCAATCACGCTCATATCGCTTGCGGCGATGCGTTGGATTTTGCCCCGCGCCGTCATCATCAGCACTTCGTCCGAGTCGTCCACGCGGATGATGCCAATGACCTTGCCATTGCGGGTTGTCGCTTTGATGTCGCGTAGTCCCAGACCGCCGCGGCGTTGCGTGCGGTAGCGGGCACCGGAGGCGCCTTCGTCGTCTCCCTCCTCCTCGGGTTCGGCGGCCACCACTGCGCTGGCCGAGGTGTCGCCCGCCGACTCGTCGCCCGCCGACTCATCGCCCGCCGGCGGTTCGTCGCCACCCACATACGGCGAATTGGGGCCGAAATTGGTGCGTTTTCCGTAACCGCGTTCGCACACCGTCAGCAGCGTGGCGGCCGGATCAGCGACCACCATTCCCACCACAGCGTCGCCCTGCCGTAGAGAAATGCCTTTCACGCCCGACGTGTTGCGTCCCATCGGCCGCGCGTCCGCTTCGTGGAAACGGATCGCCATGCCGTTGGCGGTCGAGAGAATGATTTCGTCGCCCGGCTTGGCGACCACGACATCCACCAGTTCGTCGCCTTCGCGCAGCTTGATGGCGATGATGCCGCCTTTCTTGGGTCGGCTGTAATCGTCGAGCGGCGTCTTTTTCACGAGGCCCTTGCGGGTGGCCATCATGAGGTAGCGGCCTTCCTCGTTGAAGTCCCGCACCGGCACGCATTCGGTGATCCGTTCGCCCTCGGCCAGATTGAGCAGATTGACGATCGCGCGGCCACGGCTCTCGCGGTTCAGTTGCGGCAAATCGTACACCTTCTGCCAGTACACCTTGCCTTGGTTCGTGAAGAACAGCAGGTAGGCGTGGGTGCTGGCGACGAACAGATTGGCGATCGGATCCTCGTCTTCGGTCCGCGCTCCCTTCAGCCCCTTACCGCCGCGTTTTTGCGATCGGTAAATGCTCGAGGGCGTCCGCTTGATGTAGCCGCTATGGCTGATCGAGACCACCATCGTCTCTTCGGTGATCAAGTCCTCGAGGTTCAGCGAGCCGATCTCTTCGCCCGAAATCTCGGTCCGCCGCTCGTCGGCGTACTTGGCTTTGATCTCCCGCAAATCGGCCTTGATGATTTCGAAGATGTTGGCTTCGTCCGACAAGATCCGCAGATACTCGACGATCTCCGCGAGCAGTTCCGCGTGCTCGCCGGAAAGCTTCGCCTGTTCGAGATTGACCAATTGGCCGAGCGTCATCCGCAGGATGGCTTCGGCTTGGACGGGAGTTAACGAGTAGGTTGGCGAGTCGCCCCGTTCGAGTTTGAACTGTTCGAAGCCGGTCGCTCCGAGCGCCCGTTCCATCATCGACGCTGGACAGGCGACGCCCATCAAGCCGACTTTGGCTTCGGCCTGCGAGTTCGACGCGCGGATAATCCGGATGATTTCGTCGATATTGGCGAGCGCCAACAACAGACCTTCGACGGTGTGCTTGCGTTTTCTGGCGCGCGACAGCAGGAATTGAGTGCGGCGGCGGATCACTGTCACGCGGTGCCGCAAGAACTCCTGCAACAGCTCTTTAAACGTCAGTTCGCGCGGCTTGCCATCGACCAGCGCCAGGAAGATCAGCGAAACCGAATCCTGGATCGGCGAGAACTCGTAGAGCTGGTTCAGCACGACTTCGGGATCGGCGTCGCGTTTGATTTCGACGACAATCCGCACCGGTTCCTTGAGATCGCTCTCATCCCGCAGGCTGGATATGCCTTTGATTTTCTCCTCGTTCACCAATTCCGCGATCCGCTCGATAACGCGATCGCGGAACTGCTGATACGGCACTTCGTGGATGACGATCCGATAGCGGTCGTTCTTGTATTCCTCGATTTTCGCGCGGGCCCGAAGCGTGATCGTGCTGCGGCCAGTCATGTAGCCACGGCGGATACCAGCGCGGCCGCATACGATTCCACCCGTCGGAAAATCGGGCCCCGGCACGATCTCCATCAACTCGTCGATCGAAATCTCGGGATCGTCCACGAGCCGAATCAGCGCCTGGCAGATTTCGCCCAAATTGTGCGGCGGGATCGAAGTCGCCATGCCGACCGCGATGCCTTGAGCGCCATTGACCAGCAAATTCGGAAACTTCGACGGCAACACCGTCGGCTCGACGCCCCGCTCGTCATAGGTCGCGATGTAGTCGACCGTATCGAGTTCCAGGTCACCGAGCATCGCGGCGGCGATCGGGGACAGACGAGCTTCGGTGTACCGCATCGCCGCTGGCGGCAGACCGGCGATCGATCCGAAGTTCCCCTGTTTGTCGATCAGCAGATGCCGCATGTTCCATTCCTGGGCCATGCGGACCAACGTCGGATAGATAACGCTTTCACCGTGCGGATGGTAGTTGCCGCTGGTGTCGCCCGAGATCTTCGCGCATTTCACGCGCGACGCGTTGGGGCCTAGGTTCAAGTCGTTCATCGCGACGAGAATACGCCGTTGCGACGGCTTTAGGCCGTCCCGCACGTCTGGCAACGCGCGGCTGACAATCACGCTCATCGCGTACGTCAGGTAACTCTGCTTAAGTTCATCCTCGATCGATAAATCCACCAGCCGGCCACCGTGGATGTCGGTAAGGCCGGGAGGACCGCCAGGCGCTCCGTCCGAAGGTGGAATTTGCGGATTTTGGGGGTCACCCGAGTCAGTCGACAAGTCGCAATCCTTTCAGCCAAAACCGCGGAGAAATCGACGTCGCAAGTGTACCATTTTCCGCCCCGTCCCACAACCGCCGCCGCCCCTCGGAAGACGACCGCAAGTCTGGAAAAGAATGACACTTACGACCTAGGGTATGAACTCTGCCCACCCCGGCTAAGCGACTTCATGCGAGCCACCCGATGGACCGCTCGGCAAACGCAAGTTTCCCTGGCCGCGTGGCGTCGCCGGTTACTCGACGGGGACGGGGCGAGGCCGAGCTGGTACGTCGCCCAGATTGCGGTGCGCGACAAGTTCCGCGCAGATACTGACCGCGATTTCGGGAACCGTTTGCGAGCCGATTTCCAACCCAACGGGCGCGTACACCTGTTTCAACTTGTCGACCGGCACACCTTCCTGCCGCAAGTCGTCGAAGATCAACTTGATCTTCCGCCGGCTGCCGATCAACCCGACATAGCGAGCGCCGCGATCCGCCAAGTAGTACAGAGCCCGCTCATCGTGGCCATGTCCGCGAGTCACGATCAGACAGTAGGTATCCGGCGTGACCTCCAGCGCCGGCAAGAC
>JBJTOW010000654.1:0-4078 GCA_046074805.1 Planctomycetota bacterium
GAGCGTTAAGCCAACGAATGCGGCGAAGACAGCGATCGCCGTTACCGATGCTTCGTAGATCACGCGAGTATTCCTTCCAACCTTCAGACAACAAGCGGTGCACGGGACGCGGAATTCAGCGAGCAGGCAGTTCAGCGAGCGGGCGGCCTGATTCAGACGGCCTGATTCAGACGGCTTGGTTCAGACGGCCTGGGGTCGGTTATTCGGCTGGCAGTCGGCACAGGTAGCCGTACAGCAGTGACAAACCGAAGGCCAGAAGAATCAACGATAGACCGTAAATCACCGCCAGGTTCACGCCTTGAAAAACAACGGTCTCCATCATTGCGGGCGCGAAGGCGTTGAGCAGCACGAAAACGACGTACGCCGTCAGATACAACGCGAACAACCGCAACCCGTGTCGGCTGTTACGCGCCGAAGTCGCCGCCGTCTCGGTCTCCACGTAGGCCCCTGAACCGTGATCCAATCCAACCATCGCCCGCCCCTCCACGTAATGTTTCGCCCGCCATGCGGCCCGCCGCAACCAATTAGCGCGGCAACTCACCGGTCTCTCGAAGCGTAACGACCGGCGACACCCGCCGCCACCGGTGCACGTTTTCTCCTCGCTTCCTCCCACGAAGCGATGCCGGCCTTTTGGGGAAATTTTTGTGCGAATGTTGTTCGTCGCGACAATTCCCAACAGAAGAACACGGAGCGCGTCCCCGCTGACAGCGAAGCAAGCTGGCAGAAAGGAGGGGCACGCGGCGTCCACCCCGTGAGACAAGTCCTTTTGGGATTGGAGATTACGTCATGTCGTCCTATCGCTTGATTGTCGCTATCGCCCTTGCCTCCATCGGGGCCGCTTCCACCGTATCGCCCGCCGCCGCAGCCTGTGGAAAGAAGTACAACACGCACCGACCGGCCCCGAGCTGCAAGAACGCGGTGGCACCGACCGCTCCGCAACCAGCCACGAAGGCGGCGAAGACCTACTGCATCTGCACGCCGGACAACGATGGCACGTTTCGAGTTCGTGGTGTGACCGACAACGCCGACAAGGCGTTACGGGCCGCCGAGATCCTGCAGGCAGAGGGCATCCAAGCGTGGGCCATGGAAATGAAGCCGGTCAACGCCCAGGCAGGCGGCCTCACTCTGACGAACGGCGAAGCGGCTATCGCCATCGCCTATAACATCGGCAAGGGCAAGGTTCGCGCCGCCGCTATCGGGGAGAGTGGCGTGGCCGAGGCGATCGCCCAGCCGTAACCCACGCTTCCGCCAACGCTCATCGAACCACTCCGCTTTGCCGCCCAATCCGTTGACCCGCTCCACCCTTGCGGCCATCGAAAGGGCCAACATTGGCAGGCGGAGGGGGTGGTGAAACTCAGGCGGAGGTTTCTCGGTTCAGAAGACCTCGCAAAAAAATCTCGAAACAAAACCCGCCAGCGGTCAAGAATTCGAGCCGCCATGCGTTTCCTATTCAGACCTCCCTCGCAAACGGCGTTGGAGTGTCATGCCATAAACCCATTAAGAGATCAGGAGAAGCCATGCAGATTTCAAAACAGTTCAACGGTTTCCGGAACGTCATCAGAATCGCCACGAAAACGGCGATGGCGGTCGCGTTCGCCTCGGCGATCGGCCAAGAGCCGACAAGCCAGCTCGCGGCAAGCGAACCTGTTTCCGAAACCGTCGCCGAAGCAAAGGTCACTGTTTCGATCGGAACGTCCAGCGAAGCGGCCAAAACACGCGTTGTGCTCGCGGAGCTTGTTCGTTTGCGTCAACCCATACAACTTCGTGTTTCCGCATGTGAAGGTGATCTCGTCACTGCTCGACATGACGTGGTAGCCGCGATTCGTCGCCATGAGGCGGCTAAAGCCGTGGCGGACGAATCCCTCCTCCGCGTCGAAAAGGTCACCTGCGTGCTCCGCGGGATGTGCCAGACGCTGGAAGTGAACGGCGCCGTCTACACGAAAGCCCAGGTTGCCGACGGGCTTCGTAGGCTGATCGACAATTACAGATCGGACGTAACTGAAGTCGAGGCGGCGGCCATGCAGCTCGAATGCAGCTCGGACACGCTCCGCCAGATCGCGGCGCGGGTGGTCAAATGGCGAACGCAGGAACAACGGTTATACGAACAAATCAACCTGTTGAAGTCGAAGCATAATCAGGCCAAGGACGACCAAACTCAGGCTATCCGCGCGACGGCGCTTGTCGCGGAAGTCACCGAGCTGCTGGCGAAACCCGCCGCCCCAAACGCAGCCACTCAGACTCAGTCGACCGCCATCGATGGGGCCACGCCTGCGAATGCTCCCCAACCAGTGGATCAGCCTAAAGACCGCCTTCTCCAGGAAGTCGACTCCATTCTCTCCGAAAAGGCGACCGGCGCGGCCCGTTAACACGCCGCTGCCCTACCGTCCCCAGGGGCCACTTCTCGAAGTGGCCCAACGGAAGGTCGCAACGCGATCGCTGGTTGACGCAACGCTATGGCTTGCGGATACTGGCCGGGATGATGACCCTCGAGGAATTCGACGAGCTCTTTCTCGCCAATCACAGCGCTATATGCGCTGCTTTATGGCGAGCCGGGGCGCCGATCGGTGACATCAAAGATTTGTCTCATTCGGTGTTCATTAAAGCCCGAGACAAACGCGGTAGTTTCACAGGCGGGAGTTTTTCCGCCTGGATTTGCACCATAGCGTTTCGCGATGCGATTAGCGATGGTCGGCGGCGAAAACGATCCGTGCCGCTGCCGCTCGATGGCACGGGACTCGCTGCCGATAATCCCAGTCCTCTTGAAGTCCTCGAACTCCACGAAGAAACAGCTCGGCTACGGGACTGCCTGCAAAAACTGGATTCGCTGATACGGCGGGTCGTTCAGGCGAAAATCAAGGGTGAGCCCAGTGTAGAGATCGGCCAGCAAGTGGATCGTACGGCCGCCCAGGTGAATTCGATTTTCCACTCGGCGAAAAATAAACTACGAGAATGCGTGGAAAATAAGTCCGCCAAGGATGGCGGGAGGGCCCAGCGATGATCCTGCCAACATTGGACATTCCCGAGTTTGGACCGGAACGCGACGCTTGGTTCGACGAACAGTTGGCCGGTGGAGGCCTGCCCGAAATAGTCGCCGAATTGCTGGTTCTGCTCGGTTTGCCTCTACGTCGTCCTGATTCGGTTCCGACCGTTCTGGAATGGCTGGGTGCGCAGCGGTCCGCCTTCCTGATCGGAGGCGTCGCCCGTCTGACCGAGTCGCAACGACGTGATTTGACGCGATATCCTTGGCTGCTGCTCGATTTGCAAGCGTTGATTGACGCCGAGGGCGGCGATTACTGGGTTGACGTGGCATCGCGGTCGCCAGAATTCGCCGCCGCCGTCGCGGCGGCTTCTCGTGAATTCCAGCTTAAAACGGCGCCGAGCAACACGCTCAGCCCAACCACGCGTCACGCTAACACGATGGGTTCTTTAGCGTCCGGGGCCACAGCGTCTGTTCCTAACGAGCATGTTCCAAACGCGGCCGTTCCCGCCGAGTCCGTGTCACCATGGGTCGAGTCCGTGCCGCAGACTGGTTCAGATTCCAAGGTGGGTGCCCCCTCCCGACGGCGAATCAACAAGTGGGCCACCTTGGCCGCGATCGCGGCCGCTGTCGCCATGATTTGGGTTGGGGGCCGAACGCTTTTTCAGCCCAAACCTTCGCCGTCCGGCGGATGGGGATGGAGTCAACAGGACCTGCTCGCCGGCTCACCGACGTCCGCCGAGTATCTAAATCGGCTAGCGGATGCTGGAGCGAAATGGCGTAACAAACGGCCAGAGACGAAGGCGGAGGTGGGACAAAGGATTCGCGAGCTACGGGCTGGTTGCCAGCGATTGATCGACGGAGAACATCCGCCATTGTCCGAAGAACAGCAAGCGGCATTAAAGACGTTGTGCCGAAAATGGGCCGGTCAGTTCGACGTGGTACTAGATGACCTCAACGAAGACCGACAAACGCCACTGGCCGCTCGGGCCGCGATCGATGAAATCGTCGACAAAGTGGTCGCGCGGTTGAGATCCGGCAAACTTTCCTAGCACATTTATCACGGACATTGATTCGTCAACTCTAAACTTCTGTGTACGA
>JBJTOW010000655.1:0-2628 GCA_046074805.1 Planctomycetota bacterium
ATTGACGACAGTCGGCGTGATAAAGTTCCCGCTCGGGGCGGAATTCGCTTGAAAAAACGCGGGCTCGTCACGCGGCCGCGTCACGCAGGCATTTCACGCGAGAACCGGACACACCCCGGCGGTCGTTTTGCCAAGTATCCCGCCAAGGCAGCCCCAGCCACCAACAGCCCAACACTCACCCACTGCGAAATCGTCAGCGGCGTTCCAAAGCGGCCTGGTTCATCGTCCCGAACCGCTTCCTCCAAAATGCGAGTTAGCGGGTAGAGCAACAGTAGCCCAGCAATCAACTCGCCATCCCGCCGCCTCAATGGATACCAGGCCCACAGCAAGAGACTCAGCGCCGCAGCGCTCGCCGCGCTGTAAAGCTGCACGGGATGAACGGGCAAGCTGCGTCGCGGCATGGTCGGCACGCTCCAGCGGTACATCTGGCCGTCGACTGTTTCCACTTCCATCGAGGTCACTGCGCCGACGAACGGTAGCCAATTCCGCGTGGTGGTATCGATATCCAAGCCGTTGACCCGCGCTAGGCGCGTGCCAGCCGTCACCCCGGCGAGCGCCGCTGGACTATCGGGATCAACGCGGGCGACCAACAGTTCCTGTGGAGATCGCCCCGGAGCCAGCCACAGACCTTGAAATCGTCCCCGCGCCATTTGGTGATAGTAGGGAGGCGACGTCATCGGGAACGACACAGCCATCGGCCCCGCCGCGCATTCGCCGCCAAAACAACAGCCGTGCAGGAAACAGCCGACACGGCCGAAAGCCAGCCCCGCGAGCATGGCGGGGGCGATGAGGTCGGCGACCGCGAGCAATGGCTGGCGCCGCGATCGCACGTACCAGGCGCCGGCCGCCATCGCGCCAAAAAACGCTCCGTACACAACCAGTCCGCCCTGCGTGAACTTCGCAACCTCGACCAACGTTTCCCGCCATGTCGGCCGCACATAGTCATTCCAGTTCAACGCCACGTATAAACCGCGAGCGCCAGCGATGCCGAAGATAAAGAGCCGCATCGCCAACCCGTGGATGAAATCGGCGTCGAGTCCCATTCGCAACGCCTCACGCAACGCCATCGCCACTCCCGCGACGACGCCCATGGTCACCATCATGCCATAGCCATGCACAGCGATTCCCAGCGCTTCGTTCGTCTGCCGGTCGAACTCCTCCATACGCGGCGCGAGCCACACGATCCCGGCAGCGCCGACAGCCAGCATCGCCAGGCCACCGACGGCGTCCGCGCTGGCCCGATGAAGCCACATTTGCCAAGCGATCCAGCCACCGCCGATGACCAGCCATACCAGCAGAGCGAGTCCCCAGCCGAAAACAGGCATGCCGCCGAGCTTGTGCGGAACGTAAAACAGCACGTCGTACACAGTCACCTCACTCGAGCATCCGGTTGTCGATCAGCCGAGTGCCGCCCACACGAGCCGCGATAAGCAGCACTGCTCGATCGCCAGCCCGTTCGGGCCGATCAAGCGTCTCCGGATCAGCCAACGCCACGTAGTCGATCGGGCCGGCGCCAGCCGCCTCCAATTCCGCTCGCGCGATGCGCTCGAGGACCGCCGCCGAGCGCTCGCCCGCCACGAAAGCCCGCTCGGCGGCGGCCAAGCCACGCGACAACGACAACGCGCGAACGCGTTCCTCCGGTGACAGATACCGATTTCGCGAACTCATCGCCAGTCCGTCCGGTTCACGCACCGTCGGACAAATCACGATCTGCACCGGCACGTTCAGATCCTCAACCATCCGCCGCAAGACGAGCGTCTGCTGGTAATCCTTCGCGCCAAAGTAGGCGATATCGGCCGAGACGATCTGGAATAACTTCATCACGACCGTGGCCACCCCCACGAAGTGGCCCGGTCGACACTCGCCTTCCAACGTCGCCGCGACGCGCGAGGGCAGCACGGTGGTCGCCGCAGGCCCAGTTACAGCGGCGGCGGTAGCCACAGATCCGGTAGACGCGGCGGCCGCAGAAACGGAACTCGCGGATTGGGCGGCCGAGCCGCGATACATTTCGTTCGCTTCCGGCGCGAAAACCATGTCGACGCCAATCCGGCCGAGAAGGTCCAGGTCAGCGGCGAGCGTCCTTGGATAGCGCTGAAAGTCCTCATGCGGACCGAACTGCGTCGGATTTACGAACACCGTCGCCACGACTCGGTCACATTCCGCGCAAGCCCGCTCGGCGAGGCTCCCATGGCCGGCGTGCAACGCTCCCATGGTTGGAACAAGGCCAAGCCGCCGCCCCGCACGACGCTCCTGGGCGACCCACTCCCGCGCTTCCGCGATCCGGGTCACCAATAGCGGTCGCCGAGCCGTTTTCTCGTCTGTCATACGTTGACCTCGCCCACCCATTGCCTGCTCGACCGAAGCTAGCGAAACGCTTCGATCGCCCCAACGAGTTCTTCCACAGCTCGACCGCCGGCGTCCAGGTCCAAGACAAGCCACGGTCCTCGACCGGGCGTCGTCACTCTGCGGCGCAATTCCGCGTCATCCGCCGCCCACGACGCCCTCGCCATCGGCGTCTCGCCCAGGTTCGACCCGGCGGACACGCCCATGATACCGACCCAAAGCTTGGGCGTGGGCAGCGCGAAGGCATCGTCTCCACGCGCCAGCGCGAGCCCTTCGCAGGTTGGC
>JBJTOW010000656.1:0-4033 GCA_046074805.1 Planctomycetota bacterium
CCAGCGCTGTCGCCGGCCCTCGCCATTTCGTAGGCCTGTTTCACCTGCGCGACAATTTGGGCCTCGCCGACAACCATACTGTCGAGGCTCGCGGCCACCGTGAACAGATGTCGAACGACATCCTCGCCCGTCCTTTCGAACAGTTGGTCGAAGATTTCGGAAGCGCTCAGGCCATGGAAATCGGCGAAGAACGCGACCATCTCCTCGTGCGTGGGACACAGGTCGGGTTGCTCGGCCGCCACATAGAGCTCGACGCGGTTGCACGTCGACAACAATACGGCCTCCGTCGTCGGATAGCGTTCCCGCAATCGCACGAGCGCGACGCGAGTTTGATCCGGGCTGAAGGCGATCCGTTCCCGCACCTCGACCGACGACCGGTGGTGGCTGCAGCCGATCATTTGGAGCTTCATCCGCGCGGCTCCGTAGACGCCGAGCCAATCGGTGCGGGGCGCGACGCGCCGGAAGTCGACGGCTCAGTCGCGGACGGCTCAGTCGCGGACGTCACTGGCCGGCGCGACGCATGGTCGCCAAGTAGGACAAAGCCCAGTGTCATGGCCAAAAAAATGAAGCTGGCGAGCGTGAGATAGGCGACTTTGCGACCCTGACGCGCCGGCTTGTAGAACGCCTCGAACAACGATGCGACGACCAACCAGGCGCAAAGCACGCCCGAGGACAGGACGACAGGTCCCGTCCAAGCGACTCGGCCGCCATGTTGGCCAGCGTTCATGACGATCCCCGCGAGTAGGCCGACGACAAATAACCCGGTGGAAACAAGCAACATCCAGCGATTGCACCGCTGCAGCCATTCCAAACTCGGAAGACGAAAGCCGGGACGCGGCGGCAGCTTATGCTTCAACCGGTACGACTGGGCTAAATACATTAGTCCGGCCGCGAACCCCAGCGAGACGGCCACGGTGCCGAACAACTGCGCGAACCCGTGAACGCTCCGCCAGATCCCTAGCGCCTCGTCCCGTGGAAAATGCGGTTCGTCCCGCACAAACCAAGAAACGGCGATCAGCCCCAGCACCAGCGGCAATAAAAACAGTCCTACCGAATTTTCCGTCCGCCGCACCAGCAACACGACATAGACCGCCGCCACCAGCCAGGAACCGATCAAACACCAATCAAACCAACTGGACAAAGGCGTTACCTGGCCCCCCAACGTCGCTTCGGTCCGGGCCAGATTCACCAAAAACAAGGAATGGGCGAGCAATCCGGCCGCCGCGAACCCCACTATCGCCACTAACCGGATTCGCGCGCGGAAAAACAACCGCGACACCTCCGCCGCGAGGGTCACGCCGTAGCTGGCGACAAAACATGTTAGGGATATGCCGGTCAACATCTTGCCTTCATACTATCCGGCAAGAGGCGGCCGTCCAAGTCACAGGCCATGGGCGGACAGGATCGGAAGGATGTTTCGAGGGTCGGCGAGTGACAACGACGAATAGGCGGGAGATGGCGGAAAGCGATTCAGCTCAACCCGACCGGGGACATGGCGAACTGTTCACCAGCCCGGATGTGGAAGCGGCTCGGCAGGCGTTCCGCGCGAAATCGAAGCGGCTCGTCGACAAAGTGATGCCGGTCGCGGAAGCGGTCCGCCGCTTCGTTTCCGACGGCGATTACCTAGCGTCCGGCGGCTTTGGCGGCGACCGTATCGCGACCGCGTTGCTGCACGAAATCGTCCGCCAGCGCCTCCAGCAACTCGGCTTCGCCGGCCACACGGCGACTCATGACTTTCAGATTCTCTGCTCGGGAAACGGCACGGGCCGCGGGCAACTGCTTGCCCGCTGCGATGTCGCCTACATCGTCGGCCTGGAAGCCCGCGGACTGTCCCCCCACGCTCGACGTGTTGTCGAGAGCGGCCAAGTCAAACTGTGCGAATGGACCAACTACGCCTTGGCTGTCCGATTACAGGCCGCCGCGATGGGCGTACCGTTCCTCCCGCTTCGCACCATGGCCGGAACCGATACATTCCTCCACAGCGCCGCTCGCCGCATCGAATGCCCGTTCACCCGCCAACCGCTCGTCGCCGTCCCCGCGCTCTGGCCCGACGTGGCCGTCATTCATGTCCACGAAGCCGACTGCTACGGCAATTGCCGCATCCGCGGCACCTCCGTCGCCGACTGGCACCTGGCTCGCGCCGCGAAAAAACTGATCATCAGCTGCGAACGGATCGTCTCCAACGTGGAAATCCGCCGCGACCCTACCGCTACCGTCATCCCCTTCTTCTGCGTCGACGCCGTCTGCGAAGTCCCCGGCGGCAGCTACCCCGGCAACATGCCCTACGAATACTTCTCCGACGAACTCCACCTGAAAACTTGGCTCGAAGCCGAACGCGAACCGCTAGCACATCGGGAATTCCTGGAACGTCATCTGTTCGGCACCGCCGATTTCGCCGAATACCTGGAGGTATCCGGTGGCCAGCGCAGGATGGACGAACTGCGCCGCGAGGAAATGAGGCCGGAAGCGTGAGTAGCTAGTAGGGAGTAGCTAGTGGGGAGTAGGGAGTGAAGAGTAGGGAGTGAGGAATACGGAACTACGGCTTTGTTAGCTCTTCATCTTCTCGTACGACGGACTTTCCGGTCCGTCGCCATGCGTTTCGCGAAAGGGATTTGAAACGCGAACCCGCAGCCTTCAATTCGAAGTTTTGCAGCGACCAACCACTAGGAATGCGGAGTTGTGCATACCCGCAACCCGCAACCGACAACCGACAACCGACAACCATCCCCACGAATCCCCCAAAAACATCTGACGGGTTTTGTCCCCCAGTGGGCCTAAACTAGACAGCAGACAGCGGCGATCCACCGGCGTCGGACGATCGCTGGACATTACCCCGTCCCCGGCGGCCCTCGACATGTTTTCCATCATGACTACCCGAGTGTCTCAGGCCGATGTGCGTCGATTTCGCGGTCGGGTAATTCGCGATCAGGTAAAGCGCTATCCGGCAGTTAGCCGGTGGTCCTTGCGTCCGTTGGCGGCGATCGCCATATTCACCCTGGTCGGCACAATCGCCAAACCTTTGCCTTCGCGGGCCGACGTCTTTCTTCTGGCCAGTGGCGGGCAGGTTGAGGGCGAATATCTCAATCGCGACGAACTGCCGCGGACGCGGTATGTCGTGCGGCTTGAGTCGGGTGGTGAGCTGGTTTTGCCGGCCAAATCGGTCAGCAATGTGGTTGTTCGCACCGAGGTGCAGCGACGGTACGAAGAGCTGCTGCCGAAAATGCCCCTGACGGTCGACGGCCACTGGAAAATGGCCGAGTGGTGCCGCGAACGCTCTTTGGAAGCGCTGCGGGAAACGCATCTGCGGGAAATCCTGAAGCTCGATCCCGAACACGAAAAGGCCCGATCGCTGCTGGGGTATCAGCGGTTGAACGGCCGGTGGATGACAACTGAGGAATACCGCCTGGGGCTCGGCTACGTTCGCCATGGCGCCGATTGGCGGTTGCCGCAGGAGGTGGAATTGTTGTCCGCCCGCGAACAGTGGCAGAAAAAGGAATTGGAGTGGAAACAAAAGCTGCGGGTGCTCCGCGGCAAAGTGGGCCGGAAGGGCGGCGAGCGGGCGTTGGAAGAAATCCGCGCGGTCGCCGATCCGGCGGCGACATCGGCTTTGGTGCAGATGTTGGAGGCGCGGGACGAGTCGCGGGATATGAAACTGATGTATCTCGATGTGCTCGGCAGGCTCGGTTCGCCCGGCGCGATCAACGCGTTGGCGAAGCGCTCCATCTACGAGGATGATACGGCGATCCGCGAGAAAGCGATCGACTTGCTGGAACGGTTCGCGTCGCCACGGTTGGCGGAGTCGGTCGCCGAGCGTCTGCGGGACGACAACAATGCGATTGTCAATCGAGCGGCATTGGTGCTCGAACGGTTTGGTGAACGAGGCGTGACGCCCGATTTGATCGAGGCGTTAACGACCAAGCACAAGCAAACGCTAGGCTCGGGCAGCGGGATAACGCCCAGTTTCTCGGGCGATGGCGGAGCGGGTCTGAGCATGGGTGGCGGTCCGAAGGTGGTAGTGTCCGAGCTTCAGAAC
>JBJTOW010000657.1:0-23750 GCA_046074805.1 Planctomycetota bacterium
CACCGGCACGGGCGGGGAGTCACTCGGGGCGGACTCCCCAACCAGCGCGAAAAGCCCCGAGGAAAGTGGCACAGCTAACACCGCTTCGCACCACGCTCGTTCAACCTGCAGCCAGCGGAGGGCACAGGACTCGAACCCGCAACTGCTTGCGCAGCATCTGATTTCGAATCAGACCCCTGACCATTCGGATACCCTCCGAGCGACATTGTGCCAGGATTCGCCCGGCAATCAAGGTCTGTTCGCCTCCGGGCCTGGGAAATTTTCCCCAATCCACCGACTCGCTTTTCTTAAATCGGCCAGCAGTGGCGATTGTGCCAATTCTAACGGCAGCTATCGAGCGCCCCGACGACGCAGGACCGCAAACACGGTCGCGAAGAGGATCGCCCAGTCGAACCAAAAACCGCGGCGGCGGATGTACTCGAGGTCCAACCGGACCCGCTCGTCGAAATCGATGTCCGAACGGCCACGAATCTGCCACAGTCCCGTGATTCCCGGCTGGACCGCCAGTCGACCACGATGCCAAGGCTGGTAGGTGTCCGCACTGAAGGAAGTCGGTCGAGGCCCCACCCAACTCATGTCGCCCAGCAGAACGTTGAAGATCTGCGGCAATTCATCAAGACTGGTGGCTCGTAGGATGCGGCCGATCCGCGTGACCCGTGGATCGTTCGCGATCTTGAAATCCGGCCAACTCAGTTCGTTCAAATGCTGATACTCGCCTTTCAACTGCTCCGCGTTCGCCACCATCGTCCGAATCTTGAACATCGCGAACCGCCGACCGCCCCGTCCCGTTCGGTGCTGCCGAAACAACGGAACCCCGGGCGATTCGATCCACACCAGTGCCGCGCACGCGGCAATCACCGGCAACGCGACCGGTAACGCGACTAAGCTCAATGCGATATCCGTCCACCGTTTAGTCCGCTCGTACCAGTGTCGCGGTCCAAGTTCGTCGACCGTCCAGACGCCCGGTGGGGCTGTCGCTTCAGGCCCGCCCAGTCCAGCCACGGGAAAGTGTGGATCAGGCAACCCCGGGTCATACGGGGCCGCTCCCGCGTCGGCAGCGGAGAAAAAGACGCGTTCGCGCGCGTTCGTACCAGCATTCGAGGGGCTCATGGTGTCGGTGGCTACCTCAGAGGGGAGTCTCCCGCCGACAACCCCAAAGGGATACGGCGGACGCCACCAGGGGAGGTGGCGGGCAGGGTAAGACGCTACTCAAGGGGGAGAGGTCCTGCCGACATTTCGGGCGACGGGCTTCACAGAAAAAGCCCGCCGCAGTTCCTCGCGACCACAATTGCGTTGGCCCAGGCAAGGAAAGCTGGGGGGAACACGCCTCGTCCTAAGGCGCTCGTTCGGATCAACGCAAATTCTCTAACCGCTAAAATATTCCCAAATTTCCATTCGTCCAGTCTCGCCAGCGGAAATTTTCAAATTATTATTTTCTACGTGGCGTTTGCGGCATATCTCCGCGTTGAGCGTCGATCCCCTCGCAGCTTAACGCACTAAGGCACTGCTATTACGTAACTTGCGACAGATTTGGCGACATCGAGTCCCCCTTGGTGGCCAAACCTGCCCATGTTTCAGCGGTGGCCTGGTCCGCTTCAAACCCCACATGCACACCTTCCCCCAAGGTTCCTCCCAGCTGGTCGTCTCCCCCATGGCTCAACACGCTCTGGCTGATCCCGCAGCCTCACGGATTGTCCTGCCGCAACTCGACTTCCACCTCATCTGGCGGCGGAAGCTCACCTTCTTGGTATGCGCCGCGTTCACGACCGCGTTGGGCGTGGCATACCTGGCTGTGGAAAAACCGACCTACGAGGTATCCCGCCGCGTCTTGGTCGAACCGGAACGGCCGGCGCAGGACGACGGTTCCCCCACGATGACGACGCGGCAGTTCGCGCCCACGCAGGCCGAGCTACTCCGAAGTCCCAAGGTGATTCGCCGAGCGTTGGAGGCGGCGCCGCTGGAGGTTCCCACTGCGTGGCGCGAAGATGTCGTCGGCTTCATTTCCGAATCGCTGACAGTCACTCAAGTCGTCGATACGGCCGTACTGAAGATCCGGTTCCGGGCCAACGACCCCGTGGCAGCGGGGCGTTTCGTCGACGCGCTCGTGAAGAGCTATCGCGACATTCTCAGGGAACAGCAGAGCGAGACCGTCGAGCGGCTCAAGGTCATGCTGACCGATGAAGAGCATCGCCGACGGGAGGAATTGGAATCAATGCAAGCGCGGCACCTGGCGCTGCTGCGGAAAAGTCCCTATCCGGCGAAGTTGGAAGAGAATGCCAGCGTCAAGGCGGACAACCTCGTGCAGCTCAGCCGGCAGCTCGCGGAAACCCGTCAGCGGCGAGCCTCGCTTGCGGCGCGATTGAAACAAGTCCGAGAGATGACAGCTACCCAGGTAGCTCGCGGAGCGAACCCGCCCACGCCATCGAGCGCGTCAAAATCGCCTCCCATCACCCGGATGCCGCGCCCCACGCCGCCTCTAACCGAGGCGAACTACCGACCGCAGGAATTGGAAGAGCGGCCGGTGATGGCACGCGGGACCCGCACGGCTCCTGTCTCGACCGCTGAAACAACTGCCTTGTGCGAATCCGCGGAGGAATCCCGCGAGCTATCCGAGTTCGCGCGGGCGGCGAAGGAGATGGCACTCGCCGAGTCTCCCTTGGGGATCGGCTTAAGTTCCGAGCAGAGCGCGTTGTTCCAACTATTGCGGGACGGCGATGGCGGGTCGGATGGCGTGTTGCTCGAACTGCAGCGGCAGCTCACGCAGGCCCAACTGCGTCGCCAACAGCTCGCCGTGCAGTTCGGTCCCAAACATGATGCGTTCCGGCAGGTTGAGGCGGAGATTGTGCGGCTGGAGCAGATGCTCCGCAATCAGCTTTCGTCGCTCATGGACTCGCTGGAACAGCGATTGGTGGCGGAGGACGCGGCGGTGGACGAGCTGCGTCAGCGGTACGACAGCGAGACTCGGGAAATGAAGGAGCTGGACAACTTTGTCGCACAGGACGCGGTCTTGCGTGCGGAGATTAAACGCACCGAGGACGCGTATGGTTTGGTGTTCGCCCAGTTAAAGCAGGTATCGCTTGTGGATGAAGCGTTGACGAAGGGACGCAGTGATGTGTCCGTGGTCGATCTGGAACCGAGCAATGAGAAACCACCCAAGGTGTGGCCGCTGACCGGTCCGCTGCTGATGTTGAGCTTCGCGGTTGGCATTTTCGGCGCGTTGCTTTTGATTTACAGCAGTGCGGTGTTTCAAGCTGGCGCCGCGGGCCGTTCCACAGAGGCGGCGGGCGCGGTGGCGGGTTGAGTTCGCGAGTAACCGACGCGCGAGGATTCGCCGTGAGTTCCGCTGTGCCTGACGCGGCCGCCCAACAGATCCGCCACTCGTCCGTTCTCCTGTTCGGACGGGTGGTCTCGTTGGCGGTCAATTTGTTGCTGCAATTGGCGCTGGCGTGGCACTTGGAAAAGGCCCAGTTCGGAGCCTTCGCGGTGGCGTGGGCCGCCGTCGATGCCGGCGCGTTTTGCGTCGCCCTGGGATTGAACAAGGCGCTCGCTCGATACGCGCCGGTTTACTTCGAGGGTCTGGGGAGTGGCGAAAGCCATCTGGCGACGGTCAAGGCGCTGGGTCAATGGCGGCGACGACGCGCGCGGCGAGCGGTGGGCGCGGCTTTGACGATGGTTTGCGGCTTGGGATTGTTGTTAGTCGCCGCCGTGATGGCCGCAACGCCCTGGTGCGAGTCGCGCGGATGGCTCGACCCACTGACGGCTCGGCTGCTGATGACGATGGCGTTTCTCGCGCCGATCGACGCGTTGAGTTACGTCTTTCAAGATTTGTTCGTGGCGTTTGGCGACATCCGCGCCGTGTTTTTTCGCCGCTATGTGTTGGGACCGCTGTTGCGCGTGGTCGCGGTGGGGTCGGTGATCGCCTGGGGTGGCGGAGTCGAATGGCTCGCGATCGCTTACGTCGCGGGCGGAGCGATTGGGTTGGTCCCGTATCTCTGGCAATTCCGAACCTTATGGCGTGAACGCATGGGAGGACGCGAGATCGAGGCTGGCCTTTCCCTCCCAGCTCAAGCCGAAATTGCTGGCGACGAACCATGCCTCGTGGAACTGCTACGGTTTGGCGGCGCTGTGTTCGCCTCGCAGCTGGGCGCCTTGTTTCGTTGGTCGGCGATCGTTTTTCTGCTGCAATTGCTGCGGGACAACGAGCAAGTGGGAGATTATCGCGCCGTCTTGCCGTTTGCGCGGCTCAATCAATTGGTGATGGAAAATTTCACGGTGGCGTTTGTGCCAGCGGCCACTCGCTTGATCGCGCGGGGGACGGCGGATCGCATGGGCCGGTTGGTGGACTTGTCGAGCGTTTGGGTAGCCGTTTTGACGTTGCCGTGTTTCCTCGCGACGTGCGCTTTGGCCCCGGTGGCGACCGCCTGGACGCTCGGACCAAAATACGCGGGCGCTTGGCCTGTGATGAGTGTTTTGGCCGTTGGTTTTCTGGTGGAGTCGCTGTTTGGGTTCGCGCCACTCGTGCTGCGGGCGTACGCTCGGTTCAAACCAGCGTTCCTCGCGGATGGAGCGGCGTTGGGCGCCACAGCGGCGCTCATTCCGGTCCTAATCCCACGCTACGGCGCGGTCGGGGCCGCTTGGTCGGTGGTGGCGGGAATCGTGGTGTCGTCGACGATCTTGATGCTGGCGGTCCGACGCTTTCATCTTGGCGCCTGCCGCTGGTCGACTCCCTTGCGGCTGTTGGGAATGCTCATCGGCTCCGCCGCCGTCATCGGCTGGCTGGCCTTGTCGAACTTCGTTCCTCCGCCGGTGACTGTCTTGGCCGCGCTGGCGGCGTGCGTCGCCGCCGTTTGGCTGTTCCGCAAGGAGTTGACCATGGACGATGTGTTTCCCGAACTACAGCGGCTCCCATGGATCGGAGCGAGTCTCCGCCGCGCGACCGTTTCCGCCCCGGTGAACTCGCAGGATGTCGAGAAGGCTTTACGGCAAACCGAGCCTTCGGTTGCCGGTCCAACGCCGACACGGGGCCCGGTCGCCTACATGATGTCGCGATTCCCGAAGATCACGGAAACGTTCGTGCTGTTCGAAATGCAGGCGATCGAACGCGAAGGCGTGGAGATCGAACTCTATCCGCTGTTGCGGGCGCGTAACACCGCGACGCATCCGGAGGGAGCTGGTCTTTGGGGGAAGATTGTCGAACTGCTGCGAGCGCCGGCTCGCGAAGCGGCGATGCATCCGGAAGCCAAGCCTTTTGTGGCCCGCGCGCATTATTCGCCATTGCTCAGCCTGTCGATTCTCGCGGCGAACCTGATGACGATGGCCGTTCATCCGATTCGCTATTTCCAGGCGCTCGGCTGGCTGGTTTTCGACAACCTTGGATCGTGGAACTATCTGCTGGGCGGGCTGGCGTTGTTTCCCAAGACGGTCGCGTCCGCTCGGGATATGCGTCGCCGTGGCGTGGCCCACGTACACGCGCACTTCGGCAATCATCCGGCGGCGATGGCCTGGGTGGTGCATCGGCTGACCGGAATTCCGTACAGCTTCACGGCCCATGGCGCCGACATTCAGGTCGACCAGCACATGTTGCGGCGGAAAGTCCAAGACGCGGCATTCGTCGTCACGATCTCCGATTACAACGCGCGGTTTCTGGTCGAGCACTGCGGCGAGTCCGCGCGGGCGCGGATCCGCGTGATTCGCTGCGGCGTCGACACCAATGTGTTCCGGCCAGCGGATGTTCGCGACGACGCGTCTGCGGATGCGTGTCTCGCGACGCCTGAGTCCAAGGCCACCCACCGAGCGTCTTCGACCGTTCCAGCGAGCGCGCGTCCCTTGCGGATGGTTTGCGTTGGCACTTTCTACGAAGTCAAAGGGCATCGATATCTGATCGAAGCCTGCCACTTACTGCGGCAGCGCGGGATCGATTTCAGTTGCTCGTTGGTCGGCGACGGGCCGCTCGGCGAGCCATTGCGGAGTTTGGCGAATGAACTTGGTGTGGCCGACGCGGTGCGATTCCTCGGGCGGCGGACCCGCGATGAAATCGCCGAGTTGCTGCGTCATTCCGACGTGCTCGTCGCGCCCAGCATTCCCACCGATTCGGGCCGGCGCGAGGGAATTCCCGTCGTGCTGATGGAAGCGATGGCCAGCGGGCTCGCCGTCGTGGGAAGCGATATCTCGGGTATTCCGGAATTGGTCGAAGATCGAGTGAACGGACGGCTGTGTCCACCCCGCGATCCGGCCGCCTTGGCCGACGCGCTCGCGGAGCTGCGCGACAATCCCCAGCGGATCGAAACCTGGGGCCAAGCGGCGCGCACCAAGGTGCTGCGCGAATACCACCTGCCCACGAACGCTCGACGTCTGATCGCCCTCTTCGTCGACTCACAGGAGTCGCAATCATGCTGACTTGGAACTTATGGGCCGAGGCCAAGCTATCGCCATCCATCGCGACGGCGCTGAATGTAGTCGCGGCGGCCGTTTTCGCCGCGAGCTTCGCCTGCGTGATCGGGACGCTCGTCCTGTTCCCGCAGGCGACATGGCTGCGCGCCGTATGTCGACGCGTGGAACGACACGAAGCGTCGCCAGCGACAAACGCGAACGAACTTCCACGGATTTCCGTTGTGGTGGCCTGCTACAACGAGGCGCGGTATATCGGACCGCGGATCGACAACTTGCTTGGGTGCGACTATCCCCGCGCCAATCTGGAAATCGTGGTCGCTTCCGACGGCTCTACGGATGAAACGGAGGCGATCGCGCGCGGCTACGCCGATCGTGGCGTACGGGTGGTGCGAACAAAGCGCGGCGGCAAGGGACAGGCTCTCAACGCGGGCGTGGCGGCCGCGACTGGCGATGTGCTGGTCTTTACCGATGCGAACACCGAATTTCACCCGAACGCCCTGAGGGCAATCGTCCGGCCACTCGCTGAGCCAGCCATAGGTGGCGTCGCCGGCAACCAGCGCTACGTGCGTGGAGGCGATGCCAGCTTGTCGGCCGACGGCGAGTGTCTGCATTGGAATTGGGACACGCTGCAGAAAGAGTGGCAATCGCGTGCCGGGAGCGTGACCGCCGCGACCGGCGCGTTGTATGCGATCCGTCGCTCGTGTTTCGACCCAGTGCCGCCGCATGTCATGGATGATTTTCATATCTCGACCGGCGTGATCGAACGCGGGTTGCGTCTGGTGTTCGCGGCGGACGCGGTGGCGGTCGAACCCGTGGCGACTCGCGATGGCGTCGAGTTCCAACGCAAAGTGCGGGTCGCGGTCCAGGGGTTGCGGGCGGTTTGGACGCGTCGCGGATTGCTCAATCCGTTCCGTTATGGCTGGTACTCCTGGCAGTTGTTCGCGCACAAGGTCGCTCGACGGCTGCTGCCGGCGCCTTTGATCGGCATGGCTGTTTCGGCGGCGGTGCTCGCGGGCCAGTCGCCGCTGCATCGCGCGGCGCTTGTGGTCGGTGGGATGGTGGCCGGGCTGGCGACGGTCGCCGCCGTGGCGCGAATTGTTCCGCGTTGGCGATGGCCGCGCGCGAAGATGTTCGCCATTCCCCACTTCTTTTGTATGGCCCAAGTCGCGTTGCTGCTGGCTTGGTGGCGTGTTCTGCGTGGCGACGGACTGCGAGTGTGGGAGCCGGAGCGGCATAGCTCCGAGGCCAGCAGCGGCGACAATCCTTTGGAGGCGTGTGGACAATGATCGAGTCGCTGGCGAATCAGTGGCCGGTGATGGCCGCGGGATTGATGATCGTTTTCGGCGGGGCCGTGATGCTGTTGCGGCGGCCCGACTCGGGGCTGTGGATGTTCGCGTTCTTGCTCTATTCGAACGCGGGACCCGTAGCGATCCACTTCCATGGCGTGCCGGGACCGTTGGCCCATGCGATGATTGGACTGCCAATGCTGTCGGCGGGCTACCATCTGCTCGCGCGTCGCGAGCGGTTATGCCTTGGACCGGCTCCGTTCGCGCTCTTCGGTTTTTTCGGCGCTCAATTCCTCAGCGTGTTGTTCGCCGCCTTTCGCGACATCGCGCTGCGCGAGCTCACGACGAATATCGCGGAAGGCCTCGCGCTGTATCTGCTGGTGGTGAACGCGGTGCGGTCGGTCGACATGTTGCGGCAAGTGACCTGGGCGATGCTCGCGGCGGGCGCAATGCTGGGGGGACTGGGGCTATTCCAAGCCGCGACGCACACCCAGCATCTGAGCTACGGTGGTTTCGCCCAAGTGCCGGACCTGGATGTCGCCGAGGAAGATGAGCAATGGGTAGCCGTGCCGAAGCCACGGGCTGCGGGGCCGATCGGCGAGAAGAACTACTATGCGCAGTTCATGCTGATGCTTACGCCGTTGGCGTTTCTTCAGAGCCGCACGGAGCGGAATTGGCTGAGCAAGGCGCTGGCGATGGGCGCCTTGTTGTTGATCCTGGGCGGTATCGGCTTGAGCGGCTCGCGCGGCGCGGCGGTGGGACTGGCGGCGTTATTGGTGGTCATGGCGGCGTTCAGGTACGTCACCTGGGCCCAGTTGGCGGTCCTGGGACTGGCGGGCGCGATGGTGGTGGTCGCGAGTCCAACGTATCGGGAACGCATGTCGACATTCACAACGCTGCTCGATATCGCGGCCGGTGGCTCTTCGATCCAAAACGCGGACAAAGCCGTCCAAGGCCGACTTACGGAAATGGCGGCAGCCCTGTTGATCTTCCGCGACTCGCCGATCGTCGGAATTGGGCCGGGCAACTTTCCGCTCGAATTCGTTGACCGCGCCGACTCGCTGGGATTCCAGGTGCATAGCTCCGAGCGCTACGCCCACTGCATGTATTTGGAGATCGCAGCCGAAACTGGCGTGCTGGGACTGACGAGCTTCCTGGCTTTGTTCGGTCAGACGCTGTGGGCGTTGCGGCGAGCCCGCGGCGAGTCCGTCGATCCGGCTTTACGCAACATGGCGACAGCGCTGTTCCTGTCGCTCGTTGTGTTGGCGACGACCGGTGTGTTTCTGAGCTTCGCTTACGCCCGTTATTATTGGCTGTTGCTATCGCTTTCCGCGGCGGTCGCGGCCTTGAGCGATGCCGCGCGGGCTCGTGTCGGAGAGCAAACATCCTTCGATTCGCCACCGAGCCCCCGTGTGGGAACCGCGATATGTCCGCCCTGCGAGTGTTGACATACCATCGGCTCGGACAACAAAGCGATTCGCCTGGGATGAGTCCGGCGACGCTGAGCGCTTCCGGCGAAGCCTTCGCGGCGCAGATGCGCATGATCGCGCAACGGTTTAAGCCCGTCTCGTTGGAGCAAGTGCTGGCTTCGATCGACGGCGGCGCGCCGTTGCCCGCTCGCGCGGTTCTGGTGACGTTCGATGACGCGACCGATTGTTTCGCGCGGCTCGCTTGGCCCGTGCTGCGCGAACTGCGAGTGCCCGCGACCTTGTTCGTTCCGACATCTTTTCCGGAGAGCGATCGGGAGTTTTGGTGGGACACCCTGCATCGATTAGTGAAGACCGCCAGCCGCTCCGCGTTCATGGGACAATCTTCGGAGCTGTGGCGGACGCCATGGGGAGCGATGGCCGTGGACTCCGATGCAGCCTGTCGCCAAACGTGGCGCCGGCTCGCCGCCGCCTTTCACTCGGGAAATTTCGAGCAATCGCTGCGGTGGCTGCAAGAGTCGGCCGCCCGCTGCCAGTTGCCTCCACGCCGGTCGCCCGTCCTCGGTTGGGACGAACTGCGGCGGCTGCGCGATGAAGGGGTCGCGATCGCGCCGCATACTCGCACCCATCCACCACTCACCGCCGTCGGCGCCGATACGGTGCGGGACGAACTGGCCGGAGCGCGGGACGACCTTTCCCGCGAGTTGGGCGATTGCTGGCCGGTGCTCGCGTATCCGGGAGGGTTTTGCAACGCACAAGTCATCGAGGCCACCCAGGCCGCTGGTATGCGTCTCGGATTCACAACGCTGCGGGGCGCCAACCGCTGGCCGTCCACCGACCGATGGCGACTGAGGCGGATCAACGTAGGCCGACGAAGCGGCCCGTCGCATCTCGCCTGGCAGCTATCTCTACCCGGTCCGCTGTTGAACGGTTTGTGCGCAGTCTGGTCCACGATTCTTTGACGATTGCTTCGTCAACTCGTCTACGGGGTACGACTGAAGTTTCGTTCGTCGTACTACCGCTTCGACTCGATGTTGACCCGGCCACGCTGGTGGCGGGAGTGCCGAGGATGATTCGTCCTCGCTACCATAAGCGGCAAATCCTGCCGGCATAACTCGAGATATTCGTCGGAGCTTTCTTCATGCGCGTCGTACCGTTGGTGTTACTCACCGCAACCGCGATCCTTGCTCCTCCAGCCGCTTCCACAAAGTCGGCAACGCCCAGCAAAGAAACAATGGAAATCGCGTCATGGACGCTAGTGGCGCCACAGATTGCGGGCCGACGCACCGATGTCCCGATGGCGGCGGCGGGCCCTAATGGCGAGCTGTTCATCCTGGGTGGCCGTACTCACTGGGGCGAATACAAGAAACCTCGGCCTTACGACGTGTTGCGGTGGAATCCGACGGCCAACGAGTGGCTTAATGAATTTCCGATCGGCAAGTCATGGGGGCCGCCAACCGGAGCGTGTGTCGCGCCTGCGTGGCGGGATGAGCGGTTTCGCTTTGATGACATCGATGGCAACACGCGACCAAACTGGACGGTCTATGGCACATTTTCGCTCGGACAAAAGTACGGCTACGATTCCGACACACGGCGATTCTTTTTTTATGCGGGTGGCCGCACCTTCTCCTACGATTCAGCCACTCGGGTCTGGACAGATTTGAATCCGCCTTCAAGTCCCGAGAGCGAATTGGGCGGCATTTTGCTCTGGAGTTCCCTGTGCTACGACCCGCACCGGCGCCGGTTCCTGCTGTTCGGCGGCGGCAATATCCGCACCGATCGCGGCGACTCGGGCACCTGGAGCTACTCGCCGGCGGACAACCGCTGGACGCGAATGGAACGTGACATACAGCCGCTGCCCCGCGCCAACTCACGACTCGCCTACGACCCTTCCACCCAACGCGTTGTGCTTTTTGGCGGCGATCAACTGTCTCGCTTGGTGGCGGATACCTGGACCTTTGATGTCGTCGCCAATCGATGGGAAGAACGCCGGCCAACGCTTAGCCCCGCGCCGCGCGCGGGCCACGCCCTGGTGTGGTTGCCCACCATGGGCCGCTTGGCGTTGATCGGCGGATACACCTACTCGTCGACCACCGGTTACTGCGAGTCGCTGTACCGGGCGCTGCCTTTGGAAGCATGGCTGTACGACAGCCGGTCGAATCAGTGGAGCTTAGCGGGCCATTGGGACTCGGAAGCGTCGCCCCGCCCGCCCGCGAATTTTTTTCTCAGCGCGGCCGCGCAGACGATTAACGGCCGGGACCGCGTCAGCGTGCTCGCGGAAAATGGACTCTGGCAGCGCGATTTCTCCATGGCGGACTCAAGTAGCCAACTGAGTAGCCCGGTGGCGCGGCAGATGGAGGCGCGCGGCGTGGCGCCAGGAACCGTCGTGACGCGGACCGGTTCCTATGATCCGGCATGGTACTCGGCCGAGCTTCCCGCCGCTGATCCAGCGGCGGTCGACGAGCGGCTTAAAACGCTGGCGCCAAACCGCTGGACCGCGCAGCCGACGCCTCGGAAACCGGGCATGAATATGGACTGGGGATCGGCCGTGTTCTGCGAGGATGTCGACCGGATCGTTCGCTTTTCGGGCGGCCATTCGGCCTATAGCGGCACTGCGCCGGTCGTGTACGACATCGCTCACGATCGCTATTCGTTGCCGTTTGCGCCTGAGATGCCGCTCGAATATGTCTACAGCAACGACCAAATCCAGGGCGAATGGAGTTTTCAGGGACGGCCATGGATGACTGGCCACACTTATAAGTCGACAGGCTATGATCCCCGTTTGCGGACGCTGGTCTTTGCGCCGCATGAATATACGTTTTTCTTCTCAAGCGAAACGGGCGTTTGGACGCGATCCGCCGAGCTTAATCCATACCGCGCGGACTTTTATAACGTGACCTTATGCGCGACTCCGCAAGGCGCGGTCGCTTGGGGCAAACGGCGTCAAAATGGCGATACCGGCCTGTGGCGGCTGGAGAACACGACCCGGCTCTGGCGGCCGCTCTCCCTGAATGGCGATTTGCCGGAGCAATCGCCGGACCAACATGGAATGGCGTACGACAGCCAGCGGGACCGGTTGTTGCTGTTCTCCGGAGTCGGCCGACGACGGGGCGACGTCGCCGAGGTTTCGCTACGGACCGGCGCGGCGCGCTGGCTCGAACCGGCGGGCCGCGAACGCGCCGCGGTCCCCTCGCGGGAAACCGTCTACGAGCCACAGAGCGATAGCGTGTTAATCGCCGCGCGGACGCCCCGCGGCGAATCGATGGAGTGGCTGGTGTACGACTGCCAGAGAAATGAATGGCGTGGCCTCGCGTTCGACGGGGATGATCCGATTGGACCCGCTGGGGCGGCGACGCGGGGTGGAGGAAACGCGGCCGGTCGAGTTTTCAACAATTCGCTGGGGTTGATGCGCGACCCAAAACGCGGCCTGATTTGGGCGGTCGGCCAGTACAGCCAGGTGTACGCGCTGCGCGGCGATCTAACGGCCGCTCGCCCCTTGCAATAAACGCTCGACAGCTACAATGCCGAGGTTACGGACGCGGCGGCCGGTCACGGGAGGGCGAGCGATGGGGATCATTCTCGATGGATTGAACGACCGGCAGCGGGACGCCGTCGAACACGGCTCCGAGCCGCTCTTGATTATCGCCGGCGCCGGCACAGGCAAAACGAAAACGCTAGTCCATCGAGTCGCGCGGTTGCTCGACAGCGGTGCCGACCCGTCCCGCGTTTTGCTGATGACTTTCACGCGGCGAGCTGCCGGCGAAATGTTGCGTCGCGTCGGCCAATTGCTCCAGTCGCTCGACGGCCGCTCGCTATCGCAGCGGATCTGGGGCGGAACCTTTCACGCCACCGCGACTAAACTGCTGCGAGCCTACGGCGAGTTGATTGGACTGCGTCCCGATTTCACGATTCACGACCGTGGCGATTCCGAGGATTTCCTCGACGTCGTTCGGACCGAATTGGGATTTGCCCGCACCGACCGGCGTTTTCCTAAAAAGGGAACGTGCCTCTCCATTTATAGCCATGCGGTTAATTCCCAATCACCGCTGGAGGAGACTCTGCGAAGACATTTTCCTTGGTGTATTGATGACATCGATGATTTAAAAAAACTGTTCAAGGCTTATGTCGATCGGAAAGAGGAGGCGTCGATCCTCGATTACGACGATCTGTTGCTTTTCTTTCATGGATTGCTGGACGATCCGCTCGCTGGAGCCCGCATCCGTAGCCGGTTCGAATGCGTGCTTGTCGACGAATACCAAGACACCAATCGGTTGCAGGCGGAAACCTTGCGGCTGCTGAAACCCGACGGAGTGGGGTTGACGGTTGTGGGCGATGACGCCCAATCGATCTACTCGTTTCGCGCCGCTTCGATCCGCAACATCCTGGATTTCCCCACGCAGTTCCCCGGCGCCAAGGTCATCAAACTGGAGCAGAACTACCGCAGCACGGCGCCTCTGTTGGCGGCGACCAACGCGGTGATCGCGTCCAACTCGCAACGCTATGAAAAGCGGCTGTGGTCCACGCAGGCCGAGGGCGCTTTGCCACAACTGGTGCAGTGCCTGGACGAAACGGAGCAAGCCGAATTCCTGGTTCGGCAAGTGCTCGAACATCGCGAGCAAGGGATCGGATTAAAACGCCAAGCGATCCTGTTCCGCGCATCGCATCACAGCGTGTTGCTGGAAGCCGAATTGGCGCGGGCCCGGATCCCGTTTGTCAAATACGGCGGACTGAAGTTCGTGGAAGCGGCCCACGTCAAAGACCTGCTCGCCTTTTTGCGGCTAGCGGAAAATCCACGCGATCTCGTGTCCGGAACGCGGGCCTTGATGTTGCTCCCGGGAATCGGTCCAAAACGAGCGCGGCAACTGATGGATCAGTTGGCCGAGCACGGTGGCCAGTTCGCGGCGTGGGATTCAGTGCGGGCCCCCGACGAATGCCAGGAAGTCTGGCGGGAAATGACAAGGCTCCTGCGCCGCTTGGCCCGCGACGCTCAACGCGGCGGCGGCGATTCTTCCAGCTTTGGTGGCGCCGGTGAACCAACGGCGAGCGGACAAATGGCAGGCGGCCCAACAGCGGGCGGCCCGACAGCGGGTGGCCCGTCAGCGGATGGACTGGCGGCGCAGGTCGACGCAGTGCGGCGTTTCTACCAGCCGCTGCTTGAGCGGCGCTACGATAACGCAGCCGCGCGGATTCGCGACTTGGAACAGATGGAGCAGGTCGCTTCGCGCTTCCAGGACCGGCCGACTTTTCTTGCGGAAATCGCGCTCGACCCTCCCAACAGCACACAGGATTTGGCAGCCGACCCTACGCTCGACGATGACCAGTTGGTGCTTAGCACGATCCATTCGGCGAAGGGGCTCGAGTGGGACGCGGTGTACGTCATTCACGCGGCCGACGGCAACATTCCCGCCGATCTGGCCACTCGATCCGCCGACGAAATCGAAGAGGAGCGGCGGTTGTTCTACGTCGCGCTGACGCGGGCGAAGAGTTGGCTTTATGTCTGCCACCCACTGCGTTATTACCAGGCGGGCCGGGGCATGCGGCGCGATCAACACAGCTTCGCCCAACTGACCCGATTCCTCCCGCCCGATATTGTTTCCAGTTTTCAGCGTCGCACGGCGGTCGCGCCGACGGTTCCTCCTCCGCACCAGCCAACTCCCGACGAGAAACGGCAAGAGGTCCGGCAACGCTCACGCGCTATGTGGAATTGAGCCATCCACGGCGGACGATCAAGGTCCAGTATCCTCGGAGTCTCGTGGCGAGGCGCCCTCATACTCAGGGCCGATTCACGAATCAAAGGCGTCGCGCGAAATGCACCTGTCGGGCGACTTCCACAAAACCGCAAGCCGGGTACAGATGCTGGCCGATCGCGTTTCTCGCCATGGTTTCAATCACGGCGTATTCCAGTCCCTCGTCGCGGAAATATTCGAGGGCGCGTTCGATCAGTCGGCGGCCCAAACCGGCATTGCGGCATTCGGCGGCGACGGCGAGATTCGGCACACGACCGCATGCCGTGGGGCGGTTTACTCGCGTCGTGATGTAGCCCACAATCCGGCCCGCCTGTTCGGCGACAAAGATTCCCGCCGGATTCGCCGCCGCGTCGTCATCCAGGTGCCGCGCCTTCCGCCACCGCCAGTCATGCCCTCCCAACAACCCGAACGCCTCTTCGAGGTTTTGTTCCAACGTGACTCCGGAAAACGAATCGACCGTCAAGCGTTTCAAGGTCTCCAAATCACCTGAGCGATACTCGCGAATGACAATCTCTTCCGGGGAGACGCGTGTGGCCGCCGCGTCATGCTCGCCTTTCTCGCAATGCTTTTCATCGTTTTTGTTCTTGTTGTTCGCATCGTTCTCGCTGTCCAGGCTTTGGTGCGTGACGCTCTGCTCGAGCGATGCGCTCGACTCGCGCGATGCGCTCGACTCACTCATTGCGTTCAACCCGTCCAATTCGCGGCGACAGGGCAAAGAAGGCTGCGCGCCGGCGCGCGTGACGCTGAGCGCGGCGGCGCGGTTGGCCCAACGCGCGGCGTCGCTCAGCGGACGCTCCTCGGCCAGTGCCACGGCCAATGCGCCGTTGAAGGCGTCGCCCGCCGCCGTCGCGTCGATGGCTCGAACGGAAAGCGGCTCGATCCATTCCGTCGTCGAAGCGGTGTTCTCGCCAAGGTCCGCCAGTTGTCGTGGGGCCGGCACCAGCAAGGCACCTCGCGCGCCCAACGTCGTGAGGACAGTTCGCGCGCCGAGCGACTGGAGGCGCCGCGCGGCCCGCTCAACGGTTTCCAAACTGTCGACGCGCAGGCCGCTGAGCATCGCGAGTTCCGATTCGTTCGGGGTGAGCACGTCGACCAGTTCGAGCCACTGGCGGGTAGCGATGCTGTCGTGGGCGGGCGCTGGATTTAATACGGTGAGCAGGCCGTGCTGACGCGCCAAACGCAAGGCCGCCAGGACGGTATCGAGCGGCGTTTCGAGGCTCGCGAGCAACACTCGGGCAGCCCGCCACGTGGCCGCATCCAGACGCTCGATCGCCTCGGGAAGAACGGCCGCGTTCGCTCCCGATGCGACCGAGATCGCGTTCTGCCCCACCGCGTCGACCATGATCAACGCTACCCCGGTCGCGTGGCCCGCTAAGGTTGGCACGCAAGTGATATCCAAATTCGCTTCCGCGCCGAGCGCCACTCGCAAGTCGCGGCCCAGCGCGTCATCGCCGACGGCGCCGAGAAACCGCACGGTCGACCGCGACAGTCGCGCCGCCGCCACCGCCTGATTCGCACCTTTTCCACCAGCGACCTTCATGAACTGACCGCCAATCACCGTCTCGCCAGGACGCGGCAAGCTGGACCCGCGAACGACCAAATCGGCATTGATCGAGCCAACCACCAGGATCTCGGAGATTCGCGGGACGACGTTCGGCATAGCGGAAAGCGGCGACTGGAGCCGTTGGATGAAATTGTCTGGCGACGGACGCGAGAAAATCGGAAAGCGGGCGAGCGACGAACAGACTGGCACAGGTAAACATCGGTAAACACAAGCAAGCACAGAAAGCGTTGGGTGGGAACCAATACCGCTATCCGCTCCGTTCAACAGCCTAACCGGATGCTCGGCGGTTGACTACGAGCGAGCCAAGTCGGACGCGGCAGCGGTCCAAGTCGATCGTCCCTGGGCTGAGTGGGCCAAGTCGGCTAGGCTTAGCGGGAACGGACGCGGGCGGCGCACGCTAAGCGACCGGCGGCAGCTCCCGGGAATTGGAACGCGATCGACTTCATGTTTGGCTTTCTCAACATCGACAAACCGGCGGGTATGACATCGCGGGACGTGGTCAACCGCATTCAGCGGCTTGTTCGCCCCTGCAAAGTGGGCCACGCCGGCACGCTCGATCCGCTCGCGACCGGCGTGCTCGTGGTTTGTCTCGGACATGCCACTCGGCTGGTCGACTATGTCCACCGATACGCGAAACGTTATGACGCCTTGTTTCTGCTCGGTCGCGCGAGCGACACCGAGGACATCGAGGGCCACGTCACTGAATTGCCGGAGGCTTTGGACATTCATCGGGAACAATTGGAGGCGGTCCTACCTCGGTTCCACGGTCAGATCTCGCAAGTCCCGCCCGCTTATTCCGCGTTGAAGGTGGACGGCCAGCGCGCGTACGCCCGCGCCCGCCGCGGCGAAGCGGTCGCGATGGAAGCCCGGCCAGCGATGATTCACTCGGCGCGGTGCAGCGAATTCCAGCTGCCTTCCATGCGGTTGGACATCGCCTGCGGAACGGGAACTTATGTGCGTAGTCTGGGACGCGATATCGCCAGAGCGCTCGGCACCGAGGCGGTCATGGCCGAACTGCGGCGCGTCGCGATTGGACCGTTCTCCGTCGAACAATCGGTCGCTTTGGCGACGTTGGAGCGAGAGGGGCTCGCCGGTATCGCTTCCCACCTGCTGCCGCCAGGACTGGCGTTGGTTGGCCTGGGCCAGCGACAACTGACGGAATCGGAGGAACGCCGGGTGCGGCAGGGACAGACGCTCGACGACCAACCCGACGGGCGCGATGGGGGAGGAGCCGCGAACATGGCGAGCGAGTCAACCGCCCAGCAACTCGATTTTCCACCGCCTTCCGATAACGATTTTTTGGCGGCTTACGGTTCGGGGGGACGGTTGACGGCGCTCTTGCGAAAGGCGCCGCCGAACCACTGGCGCCCGACCTTGGTTTTTCCGCTGGATTCAGCCACCGCCTGAATTCCAAGCGAACGATCGTGAACCTTTAGATCGAGGAGGCAACGAAGAGGCGATGCGCGATTGGCTGGCGAATCAGGAACCACTCGTGCGGCGATTGCTGCGACGCGGCGCCGAGGCGGCGGGCTCGCAGCCCGCGCTCTGGACATGGGAGGATGGAAGTTGGCGGGTTCGCGATTGGCGAACGATCGCGGCCGATGTCTGCCGTGTCGCCGCAAGGCTGGCCGACAACGGAGTCGGCCCGGCCACCCCTGTCGCGCATATCGCGGACAACAGCTATGCCTGGATCTTGACCGACTTGGCCTTGATGGGACTTGGAGCAATCCACATCCCCATGCATACGGCGTTGCCGGTCCCGCGATTGAACCACCAGTTGCGCCACTGCGAGGCGGCGATCGCGGTTCTCGGCGAGCGTCACTCGGCACTGGCCGGTGAATTGTCGATCCAGCGAACGCTGACTCACGGCAAGTTGGCGAACGGCGACGCGATCGACACGGCGACGAAACTGGGCGAAGAACGCATCGCGCAAGCCCAACAAATCGTGGACGAACGGGACGCGGCAACGATTCTCTACACGTCGGGAACGCTGGGTGAGCCCAAGGGAGTTGTTCTCAGCCATCAAAACCTGCGAGCGAACACCAACAGTATTCTTCAGGCGTTTGTCGAACGTGAAACCGAGCGACGGCTCTGCCTGTTGCCGTTCAGCCATATCTACGCCCGGACATGCGACCTGTATGTCTGGGTCGCGAACGGAACCGAGATGGCGCTGGCGACCCGCCCCGAGTCGTTGGTGGAAGATCTGCGCGCGATCGGTCCCACTTTCATCAATGGCGTGCCTCTATTCTTTGATCGGCTGCGCCGGCAGTTGCAGTCGGCTGGCGTCGATCAACGACCCGGCGCGTTGCGAGCCGCGTTGGGTGGTCGGATCGAACTGTGCGTGTGCGGAGGTGCGGCCACTCCCGAGCCGCTGTACGATTTTTTTCAGTCCCAAGGTGTGCCGTTACTGCCTGGATACGGCCTGACGGAAGCGTCGCCCGTGGTCACCGCTTCGACGGCGCGGCACTGCGAACGCGGGGCCGTTGGCCGGCCCTTGCCTGGTGTCGAGGTGAGTTTGGCCGACGATGGCGAAATCCTCACGCGCGGTCCGAATGTGATGCTGGGATACCATCGCGACACGGCCGCGACCGCCGAAACGATCCAAGATGGCTGGCTACGGACGGGTGACCTTGGGGCCTGGACCGAGAGCGGGCTTCTTCGAGTCATCGGCCGGAAGAAAGAGTGTTTTTCCCTGGCATCGGGTAAGAACGTCGCGCCCGCGGCGATTGAACTCAGACTGCTCGAAGATCATCGGATTTCGCAAGCCGCCATCGTGGGCGACGGCTGCGAATCGGTTGTCGCCCTGATCGTCCCGAATAGGACCGACTTCGCGCAGACTGGCGAATCAACGGCATCGTCGGCCCAAGCGGTATCCGAGATGGTTGCTAAAGTGGCCGTGCAAATCGGCGAGTATCAACGGGAGTGGGCGCCTCACGAGCGGATTCGCGGGCTCCTGGTGCTCGACCGGCCGTTCACATTGGCTTCCGGCGAATTGACTCCGAAGATGACGGTTTGTCGGCCGGCGATCGAACGCAATTATCGCCATGCGATCGCTGGCCTCTACTCGGCCTTAAGGTCGGCGCTGCGGCAGGATACGCCAGTGGCACTGACGGTCAAACAGGCATCTGCGGCCACGAAGCTTGAGGCGAACGTGGCGATGGGGCCGATATGGCGAGCGTTGTGGGAGCGTGGCGCGATCGACCCGCTGTTCAACGCAAGTCGGCCCGCAACTTCAAGTCCGCAGGTTGAGCCGGTGTTGAACCAATCGCTCGAATGCGTGCGAATTCATCGTGATCGCGGCACTCTGTACGATGCCAACGGGAAGCTGGCACCCCTGGTGCTCGACGATCTGGCCACGGCTGGTTACTGGGGACTGCGTATCGAGCGGGCTTACGGTGGTTCTGGGGCCGAGCTAGGGCGGTTCATGCCTTTTTTGACCACCATGGCGACGCTCAGTCCGACCATCGCTGGCTTGGCCTCCGTGCATGGCTGTATCGGAGCGGCGGGAGCCCTCGGCGCGTTTGGAACCGACGAGCAAAAGCAACAGTGGCTCCCGCGGCTCGCGCGGGGAGAACTGCACACGGCCTTCGCGTTGACCGAGCCTGGGGCCGGTTCGGATTTGACCGCGATCGCGACCAGCGCCAGTCTCGACGGCGATCAATACTTGGTTCGTGGCGAAAAACTGTTCATCTCCAACCTCGCGCCCGGCCGACTGCTCGTGCTGGTTTGCCGCATCGACGGCCGCCCGGCGGTGCTGTTGGGAGAGTTGCCAACCGCGGGATCGTCATCCGTGCGATGGATGGATTACGGATTGCACGCGTTGCGGCGCACGATCAATCGCGGCGTCCGGTTCGAGGACTGGAGGGTGCCGGCGGAAAACCGCTTACGCGCGACTGGCAATGGCGATGGTTTGACGATCGCGTACCACGGGCTGAATCGCGGGCGAGTGGCCGTGTGCGCCGTCGCCGCAGGCCAGCTCCGCACCATGCTCGGGACACTCGTCCCATGGACTTGGCATCGCCGGACCTACGGCGCCGCGTTGGCCGAACGGGAACTGGTTCGGAGGCGGCTGGCGCGGCTCGCGGCTCTCATTGTTGGATGCGACGCCCTCGTCCAGTGGGCGGCCGGGTTGCTCGACGGCGGCTTCCGCGCTGAGCTGGAATGCGCGACGGCGAAAGTGTTCGGCAGCGAGGCGCTCAAAGAGGCCGCGATCGAGCTCATGATGAAAACGCACGGAGGCCGCGCGTTTTTGAAAGGCCACTGGTGGGGCGACAATCTGTACGACTACCTAACCCCGTGCGTCTACGAAGGCGAAGGTGAAATCCTCAGCTTGGCGTTGTTCCGCGGGTTCGCAAAACGTCCACCCACGCCCGAAATTCAAGTCGGTTCGACGCCCAACGCGGTGCCCAACGCGGCGCCCAACGCGGCGAACAATCGAGACTACGCCGCGGATCGCGAAATGGCTCAGACCGATTGGATTGACGACGAATTCAAACTGACGGCCGGCGAAGTCGCGGACTTCGTGCAACGGCATGGCGGAGCGGCGACCGAGCGGCAAGCGGAGTCGGTTGAGTTATCGCAACGGATTCAGAAACTGGCGGTCGCGGGCGTGGTGAGGCAATTCCACGCCGCCAGCACTGTGGAAATCGAACGGTTGGCCGCCGAAGTGCTGCTCGACGCTTTGGATCGCGAGGTGAGGCCGCGCCGCCGCAGCCCCGCCGAGTCGCTGCGAGCCGACCTTCTAGGGCAGTGGCTCGTCGAGGGCGGCTTTCGCCATTGGATTGCGGAAACGCTTCCGCCCGAAACATGGTTGGTCCAGCCGTCGGAGTCATAGTCGCGGACGGAGGCGGGCCCACGTTCAAACGTCCCGCATCACCTGAGTCGCCGGACCGTCAACGCAGTTGATACGACTCTGAAGAGAGAGATAGAGAGAGTGGCCGCTCGGGGACTCGAACCCCGACGCCTCTCGGCACAAGATCCTAAGTCTTGCGTGTCTGCCAATTTCACCAAGCGGCCGCTTTGACGATGTTTCGGTTTCGTACGAAAAGCTTAGCCGAAAGTTCCCAACCTTGCGAGAGCCACGCATCAAAACGCATGCTCACGCTTCCGCCCACTCGTATTCCCGCGCCGAAGGGTCAGCGTCGCCCTGGGTCGCCTCCCATCCGTCGCTGCTCCTCTCCAACTTGTACGACGGACTTCCAGTCCGTCGGCGTGTATTTCCGCGCCGAAGGGGCAGCGTCAGCCATAGCCCAGGGCAAAGCGACACGGCGAAGCCGTGGAGCGCCGCCCTGGGTACGCTAGCCTGCGATTGGGAGGCGCACTGTTTCGATTCGCACGAATCGAACGAATCGGACTTACCATCAAGTCCAAGCATCCGTGTTCCCGGCTCCACAGCGCCAGTCGTACGAGGCCCTCCGTACCGCTCGATTTGGTCACGGTGGATTTCAAGGACCCCGTCCAGCGTCAAGAAATCGGGCGACATCGACTATTCCGCCGGCTTCTTGAGTGCTTTGCCATACCGGCGGTTGGTCTTGTCGAACGCCGCCTTAGATTTGGCCTGCCGCTCGGTCGGCTTCGCGGGCGGGATGACCAGCGTCCGCCCGTCGGTGGTGATTTCCAGCGGATGCTCTGGATCGAAATCCAGCAACTCCAGGATGGGCTTATCGATCATCAATGCCCAACTTTTGCCGTGCTTCACGAGGTTCTTAATCATGGGAGCGATCCTCAAGAAGGTGTACCATTGATGAAACGCTGTCATCACCGTCTTGAGCGAGGTCAAGTCTTCACTCGGCACGTTTGGATCGCGCCGACGCGGTGCGCCAAACTGGAACATTGGCTGGCGGTCATCGCGTTCCTCGGACGGCGGCGTTAGCGCGGCTGTCCCAGATGGTGGGGCGGCGGGTTGGGATTCCGGGGCTGTGGTTGTTGCTGCCGGGCGACCAGCAAGCGTTGTTGGACGGCAAACCGGTGCCGCTCATCGGCTCAGGACAACGGGTCCGAATCCCGGTGAGCTGGCTAAATGCCGGCAATCATTCGAGCCCCGGCCGGGAAGCGAGTGGAAAATAACGACACACAATGACCACTGGAGTAAAATCCGACGCCAAGGCGCACAGCTCAACAAGAATACAGACTCATTTCCTGTCCCTTTGCGAGCTTCGCGCCTTTGCGTGAGAAAAATACCTCACGCAAAGGCGCAGAGCTCGCAAAGAATACAGAACTGTTGCCTGTCCCTTTGCGAGCTTCGCGCCTTTGCGTGAGACAAAAGTCCCTCGATTCATCCTCCACTTCGAACAGGATCCGTCCGATGCGCGAGAACGACGTCGCCAAGGTGGTTGTCGATGTGGCTTTCCAAGTGCATAAACAGCTCGGCCCGGGGCTGTTGGAGTCCGTCTACCAAGCGATCATGGTCCATGAACTCCACAAGCGTGGCCTGCATGTCGAACCCGAGGTGCCGATTCCCGTCTACTGGGACGAACTGAAGATGGATGTCGGGTTCCGCGCGGACTTGCTCGTCGAGCGTTGCGTGATCGTGGAACTGAAATCGATCGAGTCTGTCGCGCCGGTCCACAAAAAAATCCTGCTCACCTACCTGAAGGTCGCGAACATGCGGCTCGGGCTGCTGATCAACTTCGGCACTGAACTCATCAAGGACGGCATCTCGCGAGTTGTCCATCAGCTTGAAGAGTAGCCTCCGCCGCGACGGAAACCGCTACAAACAATCCATTTACGGAGATCGGAATCCAAGAGAATCATTGAGTGGGCTTTCGGCGCTTCGTCACAGATGGACGAGTCTTGCGCCGGTCAGCTTCACGAATCTTGCGGGCTTCCTCGAAGATCTCCGTCAGTCGCCGATGCCGCCGCCGTCGCAGACGCTCAATCGCTACCACCTCGCGGGCCGCTCGGGCGACACGTGCCTGGTGGTCTGGGACCAGACGGCGAGCGACTGGGTGATCGCGCAGGTGGCCCATCACGAGATCGAGGTGCCGCTTAAGTACCGGTTCGCGCTCTCGTAACGAAGGTAATCGTGCTCTTCCCGAACGCGATCAACGACGTCGCGGTCTCGTGGCTCCCTCGCTGGGTGCAGGTCGTCGACTCGCGGAAGATCGAGCAGGATGCCACCTTCCATGTCGTCGTCACCTGTTGGCTGCTCGACTGGGTCGAGCGCACGTCGCATCTGACCTGCCCGACGATCGACGTGCAGCATGGAGTGTTCCTGCACGAAAGCTGGCAGAGCCCGCTGGTCGCCGCCGCGACGCGGGCTCACGAACTGCTCGGCACCACGATCGTCGGCGTCAACAAAGCGGTGCGCCAGAACTTCCCCGAACACGTCCGCGAT
>JBJTOW010000658.1:0-4372 GCA_046074805.1 Planctomycetota bacterium
CGTTGCCAGGCATCAGCGACGACACTTCGAAGAAAAACGAATCGCCGGCCGACGCTGGCATCGTGAGCGTCGCTCCGCTGTTCAGCGTCAACGCGTCAACCGGCGCGCCGAGCGGCACGCCGCTTCCATCGAGTCGCTGAAGCCGCAGACCGATATCGCCCGCGCCATCCCCCTCGGGGTCGCCGCCTTGGTTGACAAACCGCACGACCACGTCGCCATCGACGGCGGCCGTGAATTGGTAGATGTCAACGTCGGGCGTCGTTTCAACAACTGGAATGGCGATCGACGCGCCTTGCGACACGCTGTGAACTACGCCACCACCGAAGTGGTCGACCAACTGGCCGGGGAAAACAGCGTTGGCCAGCGATTCCACGAAATCGCGAGCGAATGGCAGTCGGCGCTCCAGACGTTCAGCGCCCACCCCCGCTCGATAGGCCCGTCGGCGTGCCGCTTTTGAGAACCTTAGAGGGTGGCGTTGCGCAACCGAAAAGACGGATCGAGACCAGGATCGCATGGGAGGAACGCTCCGAGATAGACCGATGGGAAAAGATCCCGATCCCGCAGTCCACTCGCGGGCCGGCACGAAGCAGAGAGTCTGCGTCGCGCCCGCCCGTTTGTCAATCGTTTCACGGCCGAAACGGCCCTGGCCCAGTCGACCAATCCGCCCATTCAACGATTACGTGAAGAGCACCTTCGAAGACAACGGTTTGGTCTTCAAATTCGGCGTGGAAATCTGCTTGATCGTCGTCGCATTCACCGTCGTGCCACTATTGGTCAGATGCAGAACGGCGTTCACTGTGCTTGGAGAGGACAGATTCAGTTTCACGTAGGACGCGACGCCCGTGTCGAACGAATAACCGAGGAATCGCAGAGAATCCACCGCCTCGTAATCGAGCATCACGTCGATCTGCGACGCGTCGCCCGGCACCGAGTCAAACCGGAAGATATCGTTGCCCGCGCCTCCGGTGAGTCGATCCACACCCAAGCCACCGATCAACGAATCGTTTCCAGCGCCTCCCAAGAGCGTATCGCCATCCGCCTCGCCGAGAAGCAAGTCGTTGCCGGCGCCGCCTTCGATCGAGTCGTCTCCATCGCCGCCAGCAAGCGAATCCGCGCCATCATAACCGTAGATGGAATCCTTTCCGGCTCCACCTACGATGGTATCAGCGCCCTTCGTTCCATAAATCTTGTCATCGCCGTCCCCGCCGTTGATCCCTGCCAGATTGGTCACGGTGATCGAAGCGCTGCCGGTGAGATTCAGACGAAGATCAAATGTGTTGACATTGCCGTTGCCCATCAGCCACGCGTTGTTACCGGAGAAGCCTTCGATTTGCAGGGTCAGCGCGACCAACGAATTCATCACCACGTCGATTCCAGCGACCGTGTTCACGATCACGTCGGTGCCCGTGCCACCGAGGATAACGTCAAACTCGGCTTCCGAACGGCGAACCCGAATAGTGTCATTGCCAACACCGCCGTCGACGGTGTCGCCAATGCCCAAGTTGAGTCCCTCGCCAGCGTCGAGAATGTCATTCCCCTCAAGGCCGTACAGTTTGTCCGTTCCGGCTTGGCCCAAAAGTAAGTCGTCTCCCGTTTCGCCATAGATGGTGTCGTCGCTGTCATCGCCGAACAAACGGTCGTTGCCGGCTCCACCACGGACTTGATCGTTGCCCGGTCCACCATAGACGGTGTCGCTGCCGCCAGCCGCCGAAATACTATCGTCTCCGGTACCACCGTAAATGGTGTCGTTCGAATTCGTTCCGAACACGGTGTCATTGCCGTTGCCCACATCGATGAGCGTGACGTTCCGCAAATCGACGAAACCTCCCGTCGAAGTGGTCGACAGCCGGAAGTCGAAGACATTGACTGCGCTATCACCATACAAAGGCGAAGCTCCTGCCCAGAGCGACTCGATTCCCATCAAGGTGCCCGCAAAGCTCGCAAACACTAACGGGGCTCCCGGAGCGATATTTACAATGCGGTCGGCGCCGGTGCCGCCGCGGATCACGTCCGTGGACGCCTCCGATCGTTGCACGCGGATTTCGTCGTCGCCGCCCTCTCCAGAGACGGTGTCGAAGCCCAAGCCGCCATTTAACACATCGTTACCGTCGCCACCTCCCAAACTATCCAAACCTTCTCCACCGCTAATGATATCGTTGCCAATTCCGCCTTCGATTCTGTCATCCCCAGCGCCCCCCGACAACGTATCGCCGTCGGATCCGCCGATAAGCGAATCGTCGCCGCCACCACCACTTAACGAATCGGCGCCGCCATTTCCGTAGAGCGTATCGTTTCCATCGCCACCGAATAAAGTATCCGGAATATCGGAGCCGCGGATCGTGTCATTGCCGCCCTCGCCTGAGATATTCAAGGCGTTGAGGACGCGCACAAAACCCACGCCCGTCGACAACCGGAAGTCGAAATTATTCCCGTTGCTGTTGCCCAGAATCGAAGCGAAGTTCGCGACGACTTCCTCCATGCCGTTGCCGGGGCCGTCGAAGCCGTTCAGCACCAAGCTCGAGACGCCCGTGTTCGTCAATCGGTCCGATCCACCGCCGCCAATCAAAGAGTCGAACTCGGATTCGTCGCTCCTGGTTAGGAACAAATCTCCACCGCCAGCGCCATCCAACGTATCGGCGCCCTGACCGCCGTCCAAGATATCGTCGCCATCGCTGCCCCAGAGACGATCGGTGCCGCGGCCGCCATAGAGCGAGTCGTTGCCAATTTCGCCGTACAGTCGATCGTCGCCGTCTTGGCCATAGATGGTGTCCGGATCGTTGCCGCCGTAAATCAAATCGTTTCCGGAACCACCATCCAGAAGATCGGCGAGGCCGTAACCGTAAATGGTGTCGTTGTCCGCGTTCCCGTAAATCGTGTCCCGTAAATCGGTGCCGTAAATCGTGTCGTCGCCGGCGCAGCCATCGATCGAAGGCACGCCAACCATCCGCACGAAAGCGGTCAGATTCTCCTTAATCCGGAAATCAAGGTAGTTCGCGTCGTCGTTTCCAGTGATTCGAGCTCCATAGCCGTAGATGTAGGTGATTCCATTGGTGAGTCCCTCGAATCTATTGAACATCATGTCCGAGGGAACTCCATCCGTGTCGATATTCGAGAGGCTGTTGGTCCCCAGGCCACCTTGGATCGAGTCGTACTCGGATTCGCAACCTTGCGTCAAAATGTGGTCGTTGCCGGTGCCGGCATCCACGATGTCGTGAAGCAATAGCGTGCCGGAATCAATACCGCCATTCAGCGTGTCGTCGCCGTCGCCGCCGATCAGCGTATCGTCGCCCGCTTGTCCCCAAAGCAAGTCGTTGCCGGCCGCGCCATCCAGCGAGTCGTTGCCGGATCCGCCGTACATCATGTCCAAATCGCTTCCACCCAGCAGCACGTCGATGCCCGCATTCCCTTCGAGCCAGTCGCTGCCGGCGCTGCCAAGAACGCTATCGTCGCCCAGGCCGCCAAGCACCCGATCACCCGATAGGCCGCCATCCAAACTGTCATCGCCCTCGCCACCCGCGATCGTGTCCGTGTTGTCTCCGCCATTGACCGTGTCATCGCCCGCGCCGCCAAAGAGACAGTCACCGCCGTTAAGGCCGTTTAGGACATCCACACCGCCCATTCCGAAGATCAAATCACCGCGTTCGGTGCCCGACAGCGAATCATCGCTGTCGGTGCCAAATTGGATTTGAGCGGTGCCAGTGATTTGGGCGAAGCAAGAAGTGATTTCGACAACTTGGCCGCTGTCGTAAACGGCGATCCGAACGGACTCGAAGTCGTTTGATACCGTGAAATTGCCTTTGTCCGCGGTTCCCGTCAATGTCAGCGGCGCGGCCAACGGGGCGTTGATAAACGCCTGGATCGCGAAAATGTCCTCGATTGGCATCGCCTGAATATCCGTAGCCTCCAACGTCAACATGATGGAATCCATCGTGCCGGCGCCACCGGAATAGGTCGCTGCCACACTGTTTTCATACGACACGGTTACGGCGTCATTACCAGCGCCACCCGCAACCGTCGGCGTATTTGTGAGCACCGTAGCTCCCAAATGCATGAGACTCCCGCTAGCGTTCAGGACAAGCCCCACGCCATTGCCATCGTACTCATCGATGCTGTTGCTGAAATCGATAGGACTGGTGTTTAAGGCGCCAAGGGTAACCGCCACGGAGCCAATGTTCACCATCAAATCGTCATCAAGCGGATCGAGCGACTCGCCGGGACCGCCGATACTTATATCGTTAGCCGCCTCCGTGCCGGAAACCTGCAACAAGTCGTTGCCCCATCCACCGTCGACGGAATCGGCACCCGCCATGCCGTTGAGCGTGTCATCGCCGTCGTAGCCGGCGATCCAGTTCACGTCCACATCGCCGATCAG
>JBJTOW010000659.1:0-5464 GCA_046074805.1 Planctomycetota bacterium
CATTTCCCTTCGAAAGAAACACGTGACCACTCCACGAACGACTCCTTCCTGGCTTCCGGCGGCTTGGGAGCCGACCAGTGCCTCGATATCCGGCTCCCTCCTGGAGCGCTAACGCAAAGGAATGCTATGCGTCGGCCACTCGGCGGCAAGAGCCGCGTTGGCGGCGCGCGATTTTCCCGCTCGAGACCAGCCGAGTGAACGATGGGCGGCTGGGAAGCGGGCGAACCGTGGCAAGATAGCCGCTATTTAATGCGCGCAGCCCGGGCCCACGGTCGCGAAGAAGTCGTGGCCTTTGTCATCGACAAGTATAAACGCTGGAAAATCAACCACCTCGATTCGCCAGATTGCCTCCATGCCCAATTCGGCAAATTCGACGACTTCGACCTTCTTGATGTTTTCCTTGGCCAGGATCGCCGCCGGGCCGCCGATACTACCCAGGTAAAAACCGCCGTGGCGTTGGCAGGCCTCCGTGACTTGGGCGCCGCGATTACCCTTGGCGATCATCACAAGGCTGCCACCCGCTCGCTGGAAAGCGTCCACGTAAGCGTCCATGCGGCCAGCGGTAGTCGGCCCGAACGAACCGCTTGGCAACCCGTCCGGTTTCTTCGCGGGGCCGGCGTAATACACGGGGTGGTCGCGAAAGTAGGCGGGCAAAGGTTGACCAGCGTCAAGCCGTTCCTTGAGTTTGGCGTGGGCGATGTCGCGGGCGACCACGATAGGACCGCTGAGCAACAGTCGCGTCGTCACGGGGTATCGCGATAGCTCGGCGCGGATATCCGCCATCGGCCGGTTCAAATCGATCCGCACCGCCGACTCGTCTTTGCGATGCCGCAAAGACTCAGGAATGTACCGTAAAGGCTCGGTCTCCAGCCGTTCCAAGAACACGCCATCGCGGGTGATTTTGCCTTTGGCTTGGCGGTCGGCGCTGCACGACACGCCAATCCCGATCGGCAACGACGCGCCGTGCCGCGGCAACCGGATCACGCGAACGTCCAACGCGAAGTACTTGCCGCCGAATTGGGCTCCGATGCCGCAGGCCCGCGCGGACTCGAGGAGCCGCTGTTCCAATTCAATGTCGCGGAAAGCGCGGCCGTGCGAATTGCCCGACGTCGGCAAATGATCCAGGTATTTAGTCGACGCCAGCTTCACGGTCTTCATCGTGGCTTCGGCCGACGTTCCGCCAATAACAAAGGCCAAGTGATAAGGCGGACAGGCGGCAGTGCCGAGCGAAACCATTTTAGCGGTTAAAAAGTCGACGAATGTTTTAGGATTGAGGACCGCGCGCGTTTCCTGGAACAAATACGATTTGTTCGCCGATCCGCCGCCCTTGGCGACAAAGAGTAATCGATAAGCGTCTCCATCGCAGGCCATAAGATCGATTTGCGCTGGCAAATTTGTATTCGTGTTTTTCTCATCCCACATCGTCAAGGCGGCGTTTTGAGAATATCGCAAATTGTTTTCGGTGTACGCCTGATAGACGCCTCGGGCGAGCGCTTCCTCGTCGCCTTCCGACCAGACCGCATGGCCCTTTTTGCCAAGGATGGTCGCCGTCCCGGTGTCCTGGCAGAACGGTAAGACGCCAGCGCTCGAGACATCGGCGTTTTTCAGCATCGTCAACGCCACCATGCGATCGTTGTCGGACGCTTCGGGATCGTCGAGTATCGCCGCGACCTGCCGTAGGTGCGCGGGCCGCAAAAAGAAATTGATGTCATGGAATGCTTGAGCGCTCAGCAACGTCAACGCCTCGGGGGCGACGCACAACATATCACGGCCGCGGAATGTCTCGACCCGCACATGATCGGCTGTCAACCGCCGATACTCGGTGTCGTCCGTCCCCAATTCAAACAATTCCTGATGCTCGAAAGCCGCGTTCGCCATCGTGAAGTCAACCGTTTGCTAGATCTTTAGAAGTGAAAGGCGCCTTGCCGGAATGTGTCGTTAGGTAACGCCGTAACCATCGCGAGCGACTCGGGACAGCAGCATCGACGCTTCGGCGTCGCCGACGATCCGTTCCGCTTCGGGGTCCCAATCGAGCGGCCGGCCAACCCGGCAAGCGATATTGGCAAGGTGGCATGCGCTGGCGGTGCGATGCTGGCTGACGACATCCGAAATCGGCGTTTTCCGCGAGACAGTACAGTCGTGGAAGTTGGCCATGTGGTTCTTGATCGCGTCGATTTTACCGGCCAGTTCCGGACGGCTCTGATCGTCGTGGCCGTATAGCCGATAGGCGTCGCGCGGGAGCGGGTTGCGAGCCAAATCGTCGACGGGCGCGCCAGTGATCGCGCCGCGACTGACGAACAACCGCCCTCGCTCGCCTTCAAACAGAATCCCCGACCGTCCCTCCTCGAGCAGTTCGACCTCAACACCGTCCGCGTATCGCAGCGTCACGCGATAGCTGACGGGGACGTTGTAGCCGTTGGCGACACGCGGCATCGTCGCGACCGGTTCGATCCGCACCGGCCCCGAATGCTGGCGTCCAATCGCCCACTGCGCGATGTCCAGATGGTGGGCGCCCGTATCCGTGATTTCACCGCCTGCGTACTCGTACCACGACCGAAACGTGTAATGGCATCGTTCGGGCGTATAGGGGACGAGCGGAGCGGGACCGAGCCACTTTTCCCAATTCAAATGTTTGGGCGCCGGCGCGGTCTCGAATGGACCGCCTTGCGGGTTCTTGCCCAGCACGACTTGAACCTTGCGAATCTTTCCAAGGCGGCCATCGCGAACCATTTCCGCGGCCTGGCGGAAACGCTGGTCGCTCCGCTGCCATGTCCCCACCTGCACCACTCGGCCCGTTTCCCGCACGATCGGTAGGAGGAGACGGCCTTCCTCAACTGTTAGCGTGAGCGGCTTTTCGACATAGACATCTTTGCCGGCGCGGCAGGCGTCGGCCGCCATTTTCACATGCCAGTGATCTGGGGCGCCGATCAACACCACATCGATGTCGGCGCGGCCCAACATGTCGCGATAATCTTCGAACAGCGTGGCGACGCTGCCAAAACTCGCTCGGGCCTGCTCCCGCACATGTCGATCCACATCGCAAACCGCGACCACATCGCCGAACGCCGTCGCCTCGCGAGTTATAACCGATCCCTGGTAACGCAGGCCGATCGCGCCGATTCGCCAGCGGGCGTTCGGACTCTTCACGCGAGTTGGCTCTTGCGCGGTCGCTGTGAATCCGTGGAACCCATGCATCGACGGGTTCGAACCATTAGGGCTCAGGCCGGTCAACCAGGTTCCCGCTCCTGCCCCGATTGCGGCTCCGAGCACAGCTCGACCACCCTGGCGCAGGAACCCACGGCGGGATTCCGCCGACGCGGTGGCGGCGGTTGTTGACGCCGCTCCATCCGCCGCCGATACCCGCTCCGCGTCCGACCGCGCTCGCTGCCTGGGAGTCCGGGGCTGCGCTCCGAGCGGTTCGCCATTCATGGATACAAGCTCCAAGTGCGGAAAATCCAACGGAAAATGCTTCTCGCACCGCAATGTAACTCGCGTAACTCCGAGAACCAAGGTGAGTGGGCCGATGGCCGCAGACCAGCAGAGCCGCCCGACGGACTGCCCCTTGTACGACGGACTTCCAGTCCGTCGCAAGCATTTCCGCGATGGGTGCGGATCGGGCGTTGCCGGGCAGCTCGAGATGTGGCGAGCGGGGCGACGGGTGCTAAGATAGCGACCTGTTTCCCCCTATAGGCCCTCATACGCCGTCCACCTACCCGTACCGACTCCCAGGATGTCGCTCATGCGAGCCGTTTTGTCATTCCGTAGTCGATCATCTCGCCAACTCGCTCTCGCCGCGTGCAGCGTTGCGGTCGCTGTCGCCCAGTCCATTTCCGGTCCAACGGCGGATGCACAAACGGCTGCGGTTCCGCCTCCCGCGTCCGCGACTCCCGCTTCCCAGGCCACTAAGACTCCGGCCTCCAACGCCCAGGCCGCCGTCGTTCAACCTGTGGGTCGGTCTGCCAGGCTGTCGTTCAATCGCGACATTCGGCCGATCCTTTCGGACAACTGTTTTCGCTGTCACGGTCCCGACGAGGGAACTCGACAGGCCGGCTTGCGGTTGGACCGTCGCGAACATGCGGTACGGGCGGGGGATTCGGGAAAGCCAGCGATCGTGCCCAAAGCGGTAGCCGACAGCGAGGCACTGCGACGGATCGTTAGCTCTGATGCCGACCTGCGGATGCCGCCTCCGGCCTCTGGCAAAACGGTTACTCCAGCGCAGGTCGAGATTTTGCGGCGGTGGGTCGAGGAGGGGGCGGAATACGAAGGGCATTGGGCGTTCACACCGGTCGAACGGCCTTCAACTCCGACCGTCGCCCGCCAAGGTTGGGCCCGTAACGACATCGATCGATTCATTTTGTCGCGGCTGGATCGCGAGCGACTCGAACCGGCCCCGGAAGCCGCTCTGCCCACTTTGTTGCGCCGCGTCGCGCTCGACTTGACCGGCCTTCCCCCTACACCGAAGGAAATCGACGCGGTGCTCGCCGACCGCGCCCCCGACGCTTACGAACGCTACGTCGACCGCCTGCTCGACTTGCCGCGTTACGGCGAGCGGATGGCGTTGCAGTGGCTGGACTTCGCCCGCTTCGCCGATAGCAACGGGTTTCAAGTCGACAGCAGCCGCCAGATGTGGCCCTGGCGCGACTGGGTGATCGACGCCTTCAATCGCAATGTGCCGTTCGATCAATTCACCGTCGAGCAGTTGGCTGGCGACTTGCTTCCCAACGCTTCCCCGCAGCAGATCCTCGCCACCGGCTTCAACCGCAATCATCGGCTCAATGGCGAAGGCGGCATTATCGCCGAAGAATGGCGAGTCGAAACGGTGATCGACCGTGTCGAGACAACCGGCATGACGTGGCTCGGCCTGACACTCAACTGCTGCCGCTGCCACGATCACAAGTACGACCCGATCTCGCAGCGCGAGTTCTACCAATTCTTTTCGTTCTTCAACAACGTGGCGGAAAGCGGAACGTTGCAGGGCGAATCACGGAATACCGATCCCGTGTTGGCGGTGCCGACGCCCGATCTGGCGCGGCAAATGTCCGAGCAAGAAACGCTGATCGCCGCCGCAGAGAAGCGAGTGGCCGACGAGGCGGCGAAACTGCCCGGCCTGATCGCGGACTGGGAACCGGGCTTCCGCGCGAAGTTAAACGAACGCGTTGACCCCTGGATCGGGCTGGAACCGACCAGCGTCAAATCGCTGGGAGGCTCCACGCTCACCCGCCAACCCGACGGCAGCTATCTCGCCAGCGGTTCGAATCCCGAACATGACGTTTATGAGATCACGGCGCCACTTCCCGCCGGTGGCTTCAGCGGCCTGTTGCTGGAAACGTTTCCCGACCCCAGCTTGCCGAATCAAAGCCTGGGCCGATTTCCAAATGGAAACTATGTGTTGAGCCGTGTGGAGGCGGAAATCAGCGCTCCGGGATTGGCGGTGCCGCTGCGTGGAGTGTTCAACAAGGCGGTC
>JBJTOW010000660.1:0-2632 GCA_046074805.1 Planctomycetota bacterium
GGCGGGGCGAAGCCGATCCTCTGGCCCGTCGCTGTCATCGCCCCGTGGTTGGCTTGGGCAGCCGTGTGGCGACGCCGGCTATTTCCTATTACCCGCACGGGTAAGCCGACAGGTGGCGTTAGCCGTCGTCCTACTCGTTGCCGGCGGGTGCGTTCCCGGCGGAAGCGGCGACCAGCCCGAGTTGGTCTGGGGCCGTCAAGGTTACTCAGACGGCCGGTTCCAAAAACCCCGCGCGATGACCGCCGACACGCAAGGTCGCATTTATGTGGTCGATCTGACCGCGCGCATCCAGGTGTTCGATGGGGAAGGACGGTTCCAACGTTCCTGGCAGACGCCGAGTTCCGAGTTTGGCCGACCTACTGGTTTGTCGATCGATCGAGCCGGGAGGCTCATGGTCGCCGACACCCACTACTACAGGATTTTGTTCTACACGCCCGAAGGCGAGTTGCTTTCGGATATGACGATTGGCGGCACCTACGGCGGCGGTCCCGGCGAGTTCGGATTTGTGACCGATGTCGTGCAAGACGAAGACGGGTGCTATTTCGTCTCCGAATACGGCGAGTTCGACCGGATCCAAAAATTCTCGCCTGAGCGGAAATTCATCTGCCAGTGGGGCCGACATGGAAATGCGCCTGGTGAATTCCTCCGTCCACAAAGCTTGGCGATCGACGACCAACGACAGTTGTGGGTGGCCGACGCCTGCAACCACCGGATTCAGATTTTCGACTTGAAGTCCGAGCCACCCGCCTTCGTCCGCGCCATGGGAGGTTCGGAGGCCGCCGCTGGCGGTTGGAACTACCCCTACGGATTGCTGCTCGGTGCGGATGACAGCTTTTACGTCACTGAGTACGGAGGCCACCGAGTCCGCAAGTTCCGACGCGACGGCACACCGATTGCCTCGTGGGGATCGCCCGGTCGACTACCCGGCCAACTGTTGCAGCCCTGGAGCCTCGCACGCGACAACGCCGGCCACCTGCACGTTCTCGATTCATTCAACCACCGCGTCCAGCGGATCCGTTTCTGATCCGCGTCGCGTGCGTGCTCCGTCAACTCAAGTCGTCGGGGTACGACGGACTTCCGAGTCTATCGCTTTGCTTGCGTCGCTCGCCACGCTCGCCCTGTGAAAGGACCGGGCACTCCTTTGTCGAATGTCCGTCCGCACTCTTCGGCGTCAATCCACGATCTCGCATTGGCGTGTCGCGCCTTCGCGGTTGGCCTGCCAAAAATGCCCATTGTCCACGTCGAGCGCCGTGAGCCAACCGCCGGCGAAGCAGGCGGTGTCGATGCATTTCAGATAACCCAAGTCCAAGATGTTGCCGGTCTTTTGTGGCGTGTGGCCAACGACCGCCGTCTTGCCCGACCGGTGAGGCAGCGGAATGCCCATCGACAAGTGTTGCCAGAGCAACACCATGTCGGATTGTTGTTCGAGCGGTAAGTGGGACAGATAGTTGGCATGAACGAACAGGTGCGAGTCCGTTTCGAAAAACCGGCGGCAGGTATGGAGGAAACCCACATGGTCGAGCGGCATATCGCGTAATGAACCGCCGTAACTGGCGATCGTCTGGCTACCGCCGCAGTGGGTGACCCACATCGGGACCGGGGCCGGTTCGCTCAGACTGTCGATCAGCATTGATTCGTGATTGCCCAGTAGCGTCACGACGTCGCAAAGCTGCCGGAGCGACAGGATAATGTCGAGCACCCCACGCGAGTCCGGGCCTCGATCAACATAGTCGCCAAGGAACACGAGTCGATCGGCCGGCTCGGGACGCACGCGGTCCATCAGCGCGGACAACGCCAACGAACACCCGTGAACATCGCCAATCGCAACGGTTCGCATGTCAAACCACGTGAGCTATTTGAGCTAATCGCTGCCCAAAAAAAATCGACCTAGTGCTTCGTCGATACTAAACATCTGGATAACACGGACCTTCTGGTCCGTTGAAACGCTCGCCAAACGAAGGACCTGGGGGGCGTTTCATCGAGTGCTTGTCCCTGTTTTTGGTTTTGATGAAGCACGAGAACCGTCCCAGGCGCCGACCCGAAAACTATCGCAAAACATGGCATTCCAGAGCGACGCTCTTCTGGAACAAATGCCCCTATAGGTCTGTCTGGCGTCATCCGGCCGGGTTTCTGATCGACCACAAACCACCCCAGTGCGGTAGTTTAGGTCGGGTTTCCATTTCATGCAAGTTTACTGGACTTTCCCAGGCGCGTTCCGACGACGTACTCCATACCCTCTTTACGATAGGGGCGCAAGCCGCTGTCGCCAGACTTCGCGAGTTTTCCGATGACCCATTCGCCGATCAATTCGCCCTTGAACTTGGATCTGACTGGCTGCCGCCGACGGCAAGCCCGACTGCTTGAGGCGGTAGCTGACCAGCGATTGGATTTGCTTCTGTTGCAACTTCCCGAGCACGTCCAGTGGTTGGTCGGACCGCGGCTAGCCTGGTACTTTCAGCCAGCGGTGGCCCTTGGCGCCGACGGTCGAGCGACTTTGGCGGTTCCCGCGAAGTGGAAGGGCGAAGCGGCCGCGGACGACATCGTCCGATACGACGCCCAGTGGCATTCGACGCTCCGCAACGACCAGCGGGCTGCGGCCACCGCCGCCTTGGCGGCCGCTCTTGCCGCCACG
>JBJTOW010000661.1:0-3637 GCA_046074805.1 Planctomycetota bacterium
ATTGACTTTTTCTTGACCAAGGTCCATGGCGAGACTGGAGTTCATCCAGACCAGTTGCACTTGACTTGTGTGGATAATCGTCACAGCCCAACGCGTTTCAAGTCGGCGATCAACGCGGCGATCGGCTTGTCCGTTTCGCCCGCATGGGTGCGATGGTTCGTAACGCAGTCGTTGTGGCCGTCCCACGTGTCCTCGATATGGCCGCCGCCGGAATACAACTGAATGAACCGCACGCCATTCTCGATGAGGCGCCGCGCGATCAGGCATTTGCGGCCGAAGTCGGCGGTCAACTTTTCGTCGATCCCATAGAGCGCCCGAGTCTCGGCCGTCTCCCGTTCCACATCGACCGCGCGCAACGCCTCCGTTTGCATCCGATAAGCCAACTCGTAACTCTCGATCCGCGCCGCTAGCTCGCTCTCTTCCGGCCGCTCCCGTAAATGCTGTTCGTTTAGCGTCTTGAGCAGGTCGAGTCCCCGGCGCTGCGAGGCCGGAGTCACGCCGGCCGGCGTATCGAGATCGAGCAGCGGACTGCCAGAGCCGCGGAACAGCGTGCCTTGGTAAGCGGCTGGCATGTAGCCGGCCGACCAGTTCGAAGCGCTGCCAATCGGTCCGCCCCGCGGGTCGGTCATCACCACATACGACGGTAAATTGCGGTTCAAGCTACCCAGCCCGTAGCTCAGCCACGATCCTAGGCTTGGCTTGCCAATGAAAATGCTGCCGGTGTTCATCTGCAAGCAGCCCGACGCGTGGGCCGCCGTGTCGGCATGCATCGAACGGATCACGCACAAGTCGTCGGCGAACCGCGCTGTGTGGGGAAAGAGACCGCTGATCTCCAACCCGCTCTCGCCATGCTGGGAAAACGGAAACGGCGACTGCATCAGGTGGCCAATCGGACGGCCGTTCGAACCGACCTTGGCTTCACCTCGATAGGGCGTGTTGTGGAACTTCGTCAGCAGCGGCTTGGGATCGAATGTGTCAACCTGGCTCGGCCCGCCATTCATAAAGAGAAACACGCAGTGCTTCGCCCGTTTGCCAGTCCGAAGCGCTCTATTCCGCGAGTCCTCTTTATCCCGCGACTCGCCTTTCTCCCGCGACTCGCTCTTGTCTTGAGTTGCGCCACGGTCTCGAGTTGCGTCCCTGTCTTGAGATTCGCTCTTATCCCGAGATTCGTCGGCGGACCGCGGCGGATCGGTTTCCGCCGCCAACAAGTCGGCCAGCGCCAACATGCCAAAGCCAGCCCCCGCCTGCATGAGAAGGGAACGGCGGGTGGGAAAGAGCGATTGGCCGGCGGAGCGGTTGGCCGGGTCGAAGCCTGTCATCGATCACTCCGGGTAGACGAACTCATTGAGGTTCAACAGCACACGGCAGAATTGCTCGAGCGGCTCGACGCGGAGGAATTCGGCGATCACCGCAAGCTCGCTGTCCAACGGCTCGCGCGCCAGCGCTAATCGATATGCCAGGATCGCTTGCTGTCGCGGGTCGGCACCCGCTTCGCGCCGCAAGCGGTCGGCGAACCGTCGGGCTTGCGTGTTCGAAAACTCGCCGTTGAAAAGGCTCAAAGCTTGCGGGGCAACCGTCGTGACTTGGCGCTGCGGACAGCTGCTAACAGTGTCGGCCAGATCGAGCGTTTCGAAGAGCGGCACGACGAGCCCACGTTTAATGAAGGCGTAAATGCTGCGACGGGATGTCTCCTCGTCATTCGATGGCTTCCAGATCTTGTCCTTGTCTGTGTTCGCTTCGATAGCGGCGGCGGGGATCGCGGGCCGCATCGCCGGTCCGTAGCGTCGCGAGTTCAGCTCGCCGCTAACAGCCAGCATCGAGTCGCGGATGGCCTCGACTTCCAGCCGCCGATAGCGAATCAATGAGTCGGGCCGCTTCGCGGCTCGCCAAGTGTTGCTGCCCAGCATCAATCGATGCAGCGACTTGAGCGACCACTGGGCGTCACGCATGAACCAGTCGGCCAGCCAATCGAGCAATTCCGGATCGGTGGGCGGCGTTCCCGCCAGCCCGAAGTCGTTGGCGGAGACGACCAAGCCGGCGCCAAAGTGCTGTTGCCAGACACGATTGACAACCACGCGAGCGGCGAGGGGGTTGTCGACGCTGGCGATCCAGCGGGCCAGTCCCAGCCGACGTTGGGACGACGTGGCGGTTGGTGCGGGAAACTCTGGCTGCCGCCGCGTCAACACCACGGGAACCGCCGGGCTTACTGGATCGCCCGGTTTAGCGGGAGAACCACGGAGCAATACGCGGGTTTCGGGGACCGCTTCGCCAGCCTCGCGCCAGGCGTAGATGTTTTCTCCGGCAACGATCAACGGCTGTTCCACACGACCGTTTCTCGGCCGCTGCAAGGGCTGGAACACAGCGATCAAGCTGTAGTAGTCGCGTGTGCTGAGCGGCTCGAATTTATGATCATGGCAGCGGGCGCAGCCGATCGTGATCCCAAGAAACGCTTGGCTTGTCGTGCTGACAATGTCGTCCAGTTGATCGTAGCGATCGGTCGGTGGGTCGGCCGGCTCGTCGTCCCAGTGGCCCAGCCGCAAGAAACCGGTCGCGATATGGCTTGCCGTGGTCGCGTCCGGCAGTTGGTCGCCAGCGATCTGTTCCAGAATGAAGCGATCAAACGGCACATCTCGATTGAACGCCTCGATCACGTAATCGCGGTATCGCCAAACGAACGGCTTCTCGGCGTCGCGCTCGTATCCGTTGCTGTCGGCGTAGCGAACCACATCGAGCCAGTGACGCGCCCATCGCTCGCCGTGTTCCGGCCGCCCGAGAAGTTCGTCCACGACAGCGTCGAGATCGGGCTGATGCTGGAATCGCTCTTGCTGTTCCAGGGAAGGCGGCACGCCGAGGAGATCAAGATAGACGCGGCGAAATAGACGCGTCTCCGTGGCCAACTCGGGCGGTCCCTGCCCCGCTCGTTCGCGTCGCGCGAGCACAAAGGCATCGATCGGGTTACGGACGAAGTTGGCGTGGCGAACCACTGGCACTGAGGGCCGCCGGACGGGCTGAAACGCCCAATGCTCGGCGGGCGATCGCGGCACGGTCTCGTTGGCGGGCGCTGGCGCGCCGGCATCGATCCAACGCCGCAGAATCTCGACCTGAGCTGCGTCCAGCCTTTTCCCATCCGGGGGCATGCGTTCTTCGGGAGCGGTCGCGAGCACACGGCGCAGCAGCAAACTGTCGCGGCCCGCTCCCGGCCGAATCGCGGGCCCACCGTCGCCGCCTCGGACCATCATCGAGACGGCGTCGAGCCGCAAGCCCGCCTCGCGTTTGACCGCCCCATGGCACGCCGCGCAGCGTTCGCGCAACAGCGGCTTCACCTCGCGTTCGTACAATTCCAGCGCGGATCGCTCGGAGACTACGACCGGCGTTTCATCGGCGAGGATCGCCGAACGAGACATGACGAACATCGCTGCGAAACACAGGCACAGCGCCAGCGGGACACAGCGAATCATGGTTTCGCGGCTCCAGTCAAAGGCAAACCGCTGGCGAGCAACACGGACTCTTGGACCGCTAAGTCATGGGAGTACGGGAAGTCGCTGTGCTTTTCACCACGGATGATACGCGCCATGTCGATCGCGTCTCCCACATAACGCTCGTATTTGGGAAACGTGACGTCCTGGTAGCCGCGTTG
>JBJTOW010000662.1:0-12187 GCA_046074805.1 Planctomycetota bacterium
GCGCGGATGACGCCACAACGCAACACCTTCGCCACCGGGGCCGAAAGGCGACGAAGGGCGGCGAGCGCCCGCCCAGCGCGTTCCTCTTGCAAATAGCCGATCACGGCATTGAGAAAAACGATGGCGGCAATCGCCAGCGTGTCGATCCACTCGCCCATAACGCCAGCGATCGCGGCGGCCGCCAACAGAATCCAGATCACCAGCTCGCGAAACTGCTCAAGGAACAGCCGCCAGCGCGGCACCGGCGCGGCTTCAGCGAGTCGATTGAGTCCGAACTGATGGCGTCGCTCCGAAACCTCGGCGTCTTCCAGTCCGGTCGCCGGATTGGTCCGCAACACCTTCAAAAGCTGATCGATCGTCAGCGAATGGGGAGATTCCGCGACGACGCGACTGTCGAGCACGCCAGTGCTCCGTACGACACCGGCGTCAGATTCCGGAGGTCGCCCGGGATTCATCGCGTCAGGCCGTGGCGGGAGGCGTTGAGCTGGAATTCTTGGGAGTCTTGGGAATGAAACCGTAGCCGAGGCAGCCGAGCATCATCACCCAGAAGATCCAGAAAGCCGGACTGCGCAAGCTATGGAAATCGACCCAGGGTCCGAAAGATCCAGCGTACTGCGAATGGGCAAACCAGTCGACGACCAGCTTGATGCCGATCACGCAGACGAGTAAGTACGCAGAGACCTCGAATCGCGGAAATCGTTCCAGCAGTTTGATGAACACGACGGCCGCGTACCGCATCAAGATCACGCCGAGCATACCGCCGGTCACGACCACCCACAGTTTGGGATGCAGTCCCGATTTGTTCGGATTGGAACCGACCAACGCGATCGCCGCGAGAATCGAGTCGATGGCGAACGCGATATCAGTCGCCTCGATGACGAAAACGGTCGGCCAAAAGGCGGCGTAGGAGGTGCCACTCGGACTTTTTCCACCCGATTTTCCACTCGACTTGGCCACTGTGCCGCTCGCGGCGTTCGAGCCGGACTCGGCGAGTTCCGCATCGTCGTCCACAATCGGGTGGCCGTCTGGGCCAATCGCAAACTTGGGCTCCGATTCCTCGGATTTGCCCTCGAAGAGGAAGTGCTTGAGTGCCACGTAGAGCAGGTAACCGCCGCCCAGCAATTTGACGATGGTCCACTTCAAAAGCAGCTGCGCGGTGAAAATCGAGACGAAGCGAAAGACGAACGCGCCGACCAATCCGTAGGTGAGCGCTCGGCCTCGTTGATTCGGCGGCAATCGTTTCGCGAGCAGCCCTAGGACGAGGGCGTTATCGATGGACAGCACGCCTTCGAGCACCACGAGCAGTCCGATGACCGCTACGTCGGAAACTTGAAATGTTTGGCTGAAGGGCAGCATGGTGCGAAATCCGAGCGGTGGCGGGTTGGGCGAAAGTCAGTCGCCCGTGTCAACGGAAACGGTGGGCGGCGGCAACTCCGCCATTACGTGACTGTCATAGTTTAGCAGCGCCGTCGCTGCTTGGTCAGTCGCTCGTGCCGCGCGATTGTTCCGCACGCTCCGCTAGTCCAGCTTGCGTCGGAGGTGCCACTTGTTGCTGAGCAAGCGCCACTTGCTCTGGTGGACCGGACGGCACGCCGCCTTCGATCTTATACGGCACGGTGGCTGTAACGGTTGTCCCCTCGTCGGGCGCGCTCTCGATCGATAACGTCCCCCCCACCAGTCGCAGGCGTTCGGCCATTCCTTTCAGCCCAAACCCGTTCACACGTGGGCTTTGGGGATTGAATCCACAGCCGAAATCACGGATTCGCAGCCGCAGTTGGTCCGCGCAGCGGTTCAATTCCACGCGGATCACGTCGGTGCCGCTGTGCCGCCGCGCGTTATTGAGGGCTTCCTGGGCAACGCGGTAAAGCGCCGTTTGCAGGGCGTCGGGCAGTCGCCCGAACCCGGGATCCAGTTTCCAATCGACATGGATCCCCGAACCCTGGAACTGATCGACTAATTGTTCGAGCGCCAGACCGATTTCAGCTCCGTCGAGTTCCGCGGGGCGAATTCCCCGGATTACGCGGCGTCCATCTTCAAGGCCGCGGCGAAGTTCGCGAATCGCGCGCTGCAGGGTGAAATGGGCGTTCGCCGATAGCGGCCCCGCTTCGGTCGCCTCCAGTTCCATGATCGCGGCCGTGACGTGTTGCATGAGTCCATCGTGGATATCGTTGCAGACCGCCCGCCGCTCCCGCTCTTGCACTTCGAGCAGTTCGCTGAGCAGTTCGCGTTCCCGCCGCAGTTCCTCGAGCAACCGGTGCTGGTCCGAGACATCCATGGTCATGCCGACCACGCTGGTCGCGGCGCCTTCGGCATCAAAGATCGGAGCGGCGAAGGTGCGGACCCAGCGGATGGCGCCACTGCGATGCACCACGCGATACTCGTTGTCGTACTCCTGGCCGATCGACATTTTTTCGTCGAAAAGCGTGGTCTTGGGCGACAAGTCGTCAGGGTGTATGGCGGCTCGCCAGCCATAGCCGGCCGTCTCTTCGGGGGTAAGTCCGGACATTTCGCACCAGCGGCGATTGACGAACGTGTTCTGGCCCGCCATGTCGCACAGGAAGATACTGACCGGGGCGTGGGCGGCGAGGGTCCGGAAACGCAGTTCGGACAACCGCAGCGCGTCGGCTGCCAACTTCTGATCCGTGACATCCCGCGCCGTCGCCACCAGTTCCGACGTATCGGAAACGTACCGCGTATGCCAAGAGAGCCACCGGTAAGTTCCATCGCGGCAGCGGTAACGGTTTTCGAACCCGATCGCCTCGTAGCCATCGCCTTGGTGCAATTTCGCCGCTTCCCGGATCGTGGCATCGACATCGTCGGGATGAACGAAGTCGATAAACGGGAGGCTGGTTAATTCCGCCTCCGACCACCCCAGGGCCCGGGTCCAAGCCGAGTTGACTCGGATGAGATAGCCTTCGCGGTTGGCCACGCACAGCATCTCGTTGCTGATCTCGAAAAAATCATACATAGCGCGAACCGCGTGGACGGCGGCCTAAACATCGAAATAAAGACAGAATTCATACGGATGGGGCCGCAATCGCACTTGGTCAGCTTCGCGGGTCCGCTTGTAGGAGACCCACTCATGGATCGCGTCCTCGGTGAAGACATCGCCGCGTAGCAGGAAGCTGTGGTCGCGTTCCAGGTTGTCGAGCGCCTCTTCCAGCGAGGCGGGCGTGCGGGGGACGCCACTGCGTTCCTCGGGCCGCAGATCGTAAAGGTCCTTATCCAACGGTTCACCTGGAGAAACTTTGTTTTGAATCCCGTCGATCGCGGCCATCAAGATCGCGCTGTACGCCAAATAGGGATTAGCGCTCGGATCGGGACAGCGGAACTCGACTCGCTTCGCTTTCGGGCTGCTGCTGTACATCGGAATCCGGCAACAGGCTGACCGGTTTCGCTGCGAGTACGCCAAGTTTACAGGCGCTTCATAGCCTGGTACCAGCCGTTTGTAACTATTCGTGGTCGGATTGGTGAACGCCAAGAGTGCCGGAGCGTGTTTGAGCACCCCGCCAATCGCGTGCAACGCCATTTCGCTAAGTCCGGCGTACCCCGAGCCGGCGAAGAGCGGTTCCGAGCCTTTCCAGAGCGAAAAATGCGTGTGCATCCCCGAGCCATTGTCGCCGAAAATCGGTTTGGGCATGAAGGTGGCCGTCTTGCCTACACGCCGCGCGGCGTTTTTCACCACATATTTGTACAACATCGTCTGATCGGCCATTTCCACCAGCGAGCAATGCCGCATGTCGATTTCGCACTGGCCGGCCGTGGCCGTTTCGTGATGTTGCGCCTCGACATCGATGCCGCAGTCGATCAACAACTGCATCATCTCGCAGCGCAAGTCCATCATCTGATCGGTCGGCGGAACTGGAAAATAGCCTTCCTTGTAGCGGGTCTTGTATGCCAGGTTCGGTCCTTCGGCCCGCCCCCGATTCCACTCGCCCTCGGCGCTATCCAGATGGTAGTAGCCTTCGTGGGCGTTTTGGTCGAAACGAGCGTCGTCGAATACGAAGAACTCGAGTTCCGGACCGATTTGCACCGAATCGCCAATCCCGGTGCGTTTCAGATAATTCACCGCCTTACGGGCGATGTTGCGGGGATCCCGCGAATAATCCTCGCGCGTGATCGGGTCTTGAATGGCGCAAATCAATACGAGGGTTGGCGTCTTGGCGAACGGGTCGATAAACGCCGTGTTCGCCTGTGGAATCGCCAGCATGTCCGATTCGTTGACCGCTTGCCAAGCGCGAATCGTCGATCCGTCGAAGCCGACGCCGTCCTCGAATGTGTCCTCTTCCAATTTGCCGGTCGGAATCGTGAAGTGATGCCAAGTGCCCGGAAAATCGGTGAACCGCAGATCAATCGCCTTGACGTCCTTTTCCCGGCATAAAGCCAGCACTTCGCGCGGTGTCATCGCTGTCGCTCCCTTTCGATCGCCCAACCCGCGTGGCCCCGCGCACGCTCGACCAACAACCGGCTCCAAGACCACCTAAGCCAATACTTGACGCAGGAACTGCTGCGCCCGTGGCGTCCGCGGCGTATCCAACACTTCGCTCGCCGGCCCCTGTTCCACGATTTGTCCATCCGCGAGGAAAAAGACCCGATCCGCCGCCCGCCGCGCGAAGTGGATCTCGTGAGTTACCAGAATCAGCGTCAGGCCAACGCGTTTCAATTCGCCCAAGGCCGATAGCACCTCGCTCTTGAGTTCCGGATCGAGCGCGCTGGTGATCTCGTCGCACAACAGGCCGCTTGGCGACATCGCCAACGCCCGAGCGATCGCCACGCGTTGCCGTTGGCCGCCCGACAACTGACGAGGGTAGTCATGGAGCCGCTCGGCGAGCCCCACGCGTTCCAGCAGGTCGATGGCTTGCCGTCGGCATTCGTCGAGCGGTTTGCGGAGCACCTGCCGTGGCGCCTCCATCACGTTTTGCAAAGCCGTCATGTGCGGGAACAGTTGGAAATCCTGGAAGATCATGCCGTAGAGCCGTCGCACGGCGGCAGTCGCCATCGGACTGCCGGCAGCCGGCGTCAGTCGATGCCCGCCGACGCGAATCTCCCCGCTATCAAACGGACACAAGCCGTTGATGCAGCGCAACAGCGTCGACTTCCCGCCGCCGCTCGGCCCCACCAAAGCGACCGTTTCGCCTTGCCCGATCGCCATACTGACGCCGTCCAGCACCAGCCGGCCGCCGTAGCGCTTGGTCACATTCTCCAGCACGATTTCGTTCACCGCGACCATCGTTGGGACTCCTAGGGCCCACAGTGTACCAACCCCAGCGAACGACACACGAAAATCCGGCTCCGTTCCGCTCGGTCAACGCGGCCAAGCGAAGCCGGTGGGCCGAACCGGTCGGGTCGCGAAGCGGCCAGGACCTCCGCCTTCGTACACGCTGAATTCGCCCCACACGGGCAATCGCGGCGCCACCGATCGAGCCTGAGCGACCGTGAGGTTGAATTCGCGGAGGAAATCCATGGTGCCGCCCCGGCCGGTGAATTCGACGGAACTTTGCTCGTCAAGCAGGAGGTTATCGCGTTGAGCGGTTCCGTCGAGCGTCGTCGAAAGACCGGCCGCGACGGCCAGCAGACGCGGTACCCGGCCCAATTCGCCGTAATGCCGATCGTCCACGCTCAAATCGCCCGCCAATAACACGTCGTCCTCGTCTAATCCATCATTGCGAACCGCTCGCAAGACATCGTCCATCAAATTGATTTCGCGGGCGGCGTCTTCCGGGTCGATTTGCGCGTTGACCATCGAAAACGTGAACGCTTCGCGCGGATCCGGTCCCCGTGCGCGAAACCAGGCGACGAGCGGTTCGCGATCCAGCAGATCGTCGTCGTCCCGCACGGTGTAGGTTTGGTTGCGATCGACTTCGATGATCGATCGGTCGAAGAGAAACGCGTATTGCGCCTTTGGCTCGCCGCGGCCCACGCGCGGTCCGATGACGTAATCGTAATGGGAACCGTCGTCGTTGACGCGATCGCACAACTCGGGCAAGGCGTTGGGCGACCGAGGCGAAATCCCCTGGACGGCGATCACATCGAATTGCCGCACTACTTGAGCCAGCAGAGCCGTGGCGGCCGCGTCCCCCAACCGCCTTTCGTCCCAACCTTCCCAGTTCCAGGTGGCGATTCGCACCGTTTCCGTCTCTCGGGCGGGCGGGCGAGTGGAGACTGTGGCGGGAGTAGCCGGTCCACCGGCCCACGGACCGATCCCAGCGTTTCCCGGTTGGCGGCTACGAAACGCGAAATAAAGCAACGCCAACGCCGCGATGACGAATAGCAATCCAACCGGTCGACGTGCCATTTGCCCCTCCCTGGGCCCCCCGAAAAAAGCCGCTCACCCGCCGCGCTACGGGTAAGCGGCCCTGATGCGGCCACTGCGTCCTCCACCCGCCGCGACGCATCTTGCCAAAAACGGCCGAGTCTGGCGATAGCGTTCCCCCCGCGTACGACGGACTTCCAGTCCGACGCCGCAGCGGCAATCGGCCAGGGCGACGGAGAACACCTCGTACGACGGACTTCCAGTCCGTCGCCGCATCGGCAATCGGCCAGGGCGACGGACAACTCCTCGTACGACGGACTTCCAGTCCGTCGCCGCACCGGTATATCGACCAGGGTCGACGGACTAGGAAGTCCGTCGTACCGGAAGAAATGGCAACAGGCGGGAACGGCAGCGGGCGGTGAGAACCGGCGGGCGGCTTGCGGCGCGTTGACATCGTCCCCGCCGTCGACCTAAAATTCGCGATTCGATTTCTCCAGGAAACCGGGTCAACAGGTCGCGAGCAACACTTTGGAACAGGCCATACAGAAAGCCGACATCCTGATCGAGGCGATGGGATGGATCCGCCGGTTTCGGGACAAGATCACCGTCATCAAGCTCGGCGGCAGCGTCATGGAGAACGAGGACGCGTTGCGGCACGTGTTGCTTGATGTCGTGTTCATGGAAACGGTGGGCATGCGGCCCGTGGTGGTGCATGGCGGCGGAGCTCGAATCAGCCGCGCGATGGATGCCGCCGGGTTGGCGCCTCGGTTTATCCAGGGACGCCGCTACACGGATGATGCCACGCTGGCGATTGTCGAGCAGGTGTTGGCGTGTGAGACGAACGAGTCGATCGCCGACGAAATCGAAAAGCTCGGCGGCCGCGCCATGAATCTAAACTTCCGCACGACCAATGTGCTGTTCGGCGAAAAGCTGATGTTGCCAGGGGCCGATGGCCAGCCGATCGACCTGGGATTCGTCGGCACGGTGACCAAAGTGGAGCGGCAGGTCATCGAAAACCTGTGCTACGCCGGCCAGGTGCCGGTGATTCCGTCGATGTGCATCGACACCCAGGGCCAAAAGTACAACGTGAACGCCGATACGGCGGCGATGGCGGTCGCGCAGGCTCTCGGAGCTGAAAAACTTGTCTATATGAGCGACGTGAATGGCGTGCGTCGCGACAAGAACGATCCCAGCACGCTCATTAACACGCTGACCGCCAGCGAAGCGCGGCGGTTGATCGCGGCCGGGGTGATTGAAGCGGGAATGATTCCCAAAGTCGAGGCTTGCCTGGAGACGCTTGACAAAGGCGTGCGGAAGATCCACATCATCGACGGGCGGATCCGCCATTCCTTGTTGCTGGAAGTTTACACGACGACCGGAGTCGGCACTGAGATTTTGCGGGACTGAGATTTAGCGGGACTGAGCCGCCGTCCCTTCGTTCCTCCTTGTTTCTCTTGGTTTTTTTCCTGGTCCTTAGTTTTTTCCTGGGAGAAAACGCCTGTGGCCACCGTGCTGGATGCCCTCAGTTCGGCCGAGACGGTCGACTTGTTCAAAAAGTATGTGATCGCGAACTACAACCGCTATCCGGTGAATCTGGTGCGCGGCGAAGGTTCGCTGATTTGGGATAGCGAGGGCCATCGCTACCTCGACTTTTTCCCTGGTTGGGGCTGCAATCTGCTCGGCCATTGTCCGCCCGCCGTGGTGCAAGCGGTCCAGGAGCAAGTCGCGACGCTCATCCATGTCCCGAACACATGGCTGATGGATGTCCAAGGGCGCTGGGCGCAGATGTTGTCGGAGCGTAGCTTTGGCGGGCAGGCGTTTTTCTGTAATTCAGGGGCGGAAGCGAACGAGGCGGCGATCAAACTGGCGCGGCTCCATTCGCCGCCCGGCAAGCACAAAATCATCACCTTTGAAGGTGGTTTCCACGGCCGAACGCTCGGCGCGTTGACCGCGACCGCCCAGCCCAAATACCACGAAGGGCTCGGACCGCTTGTCGCCGGCTTCGTTTACTGCCCCTGGAACGATTTGGAAGCGGTCACACGGCTGATCGACGGCGAAACGGCCGCCATCATGATCGAGCCGATTCAGGGTGAAGGTGGCGTGCGGATTCCGTCCCGCGAATTCCTGGCCGGCCTCAGGCGGCTGTGCGATCAACACGGCCTGCTGCTGATCTTCGACGAAGTCCAAACCGGCTGCGGCCGCACCGGCCATTGGTTCAGCTATCAACGGTTCGGCGTCACGCCCGACATCATGACGTTGGCGAAGTCGCTATGCGGCGGCATCGCCGGCGGCGCCATGCTGGCCCGCGCCGAGGTTGCTCCCAGTCTCCGTCCGGGCATGCACGCGGCGACCTTCGGCGGAAATCCGATCGCATCGCGGGCGGGTATCGCCACCTTGGAAGCGATCGAGCAACAAGGACTGCTCGAAGGCGCCAATCAACTCGAACGACTGTTCCGCGACCGCTTCGAAGCGCTGCGGCAGGAGTGCGATATTATCCGCGAAGTGCGGGCCTGCGGCGTCATGATCGGCATCGAACTCTCCGTGGAAGGCGCGCCGGTCGTGAAACGCTGCCTCGAACAACGCCTGCTGATCAACTGCACGCAAGGCCGCGTGATCCGGTTGCTGCCAGCGCTCAATATCACGATCGAGCAAGCGGAGGAAGGTTGCGAGATTCTCGCGAACGCCATCCGTGACTTGGCCGGTTGAGCCGCGTGAAAGGGACACCATGACGCGACACCTGTTGGATCTGTTCGAACTCTCCGACCAGGAAGTCGAACGGGTTTTAGATCTGTCTTCGCAACTAAAACTGAATTTTCAACGCGGCATTCGCCAGCCTTTGTTGCCGGGCCGCGTGATGGCGTTGCTCTTCGAAAAGCCATCCCTGCGCACGCGGGTCAGCTTCGAGACGGCGATGATGCATCTGGGCGGCAACACGCTGTTTCTCGGAGCCGATGTTGGTTGGGGGAAACGCGAACCGACCGCCGACTTCGCCCGCGTCCTCAGCTCGTACGTCGACGTCATAGTCGTTCGCGCGTTCCGGCACCAAGACGTCGAAGAGCTCGCGAGCTACTCGAAGCAGCCTGTCGTCAATGGACTGACCGATCTCGCGCATCCCTGCCAGGCGCTCGCCGACCTGCTGACGATTCGCGAAATCCACGGGACGCTCCGCGACCGTCGGCTCGCCTACGTGGGCGACGCCAACAATGTGGCCGCCAGTTTGGCCGTCGCTTGCGCGAAGCTGGGTGTGCGGTTCGCGATCGCGTCGCCGCCGGGCTACCAGTTCGACGCCGCGTTCCTAGCGCGTTTGAAGCAAGCGAAGCCGGAATTCGAAGTCGAACAGTCGACAGACCCGCGCGAGGTGGTCCGCGGAGCCCACGCCGTCTACACCGATGTCTGGACAAGCATGGGGCAGGAGGCGGAACGCGAACTGCGGCTTAAGGCGTTCGCGAACTACCAAGTGGACTCGCCGTTATTGCAGTTGGCGGACCCACAGGCCTGCTTCCTGCATTGCCTGCCCGCTCATCGCGGCGAGGAAGTCGCCGCCACCGTGATCGACGGTCCTCGAAGCGCCGTGCTCCAACAGGCGGAAAATCGTATGCACGCCCAGAAGGGCCTCCTGGCATGGCTTCTGGACGCGAAAGTCTAAAACTATGAACGCCAAGGCCACGGGAAAACGGTCGAGCCCTCCGGCAACCGGCAACGCTCCAACATCCACCGCCACGACTCCCGCTCCCAGCGGTTCCGAACAGACGGCGTCGCCGCATGTTCGGCCGGTCAAGATCCATCGCAACTACACCCGCCATTCGCCCGGCAGCGTGCTCTACCGCGCCGGCGACACCGTTGTGCTCTGCACCGCCAGTATCGATCCGCAGGTGCCACCGTGGCTGGCCGGTAAAGGCAAAGGTTGGGTGACCGCCGAGTACAACATGTTGCCGAACAGCACGAGCCCGCGCAAGAAGCGGGAACGAGACGGCAAGGTGGATGGTCGGACAAACGAGATCCAGCGATTGATCGGCCGAAGCCTCCGCGCGGTGGTCGACCTGGAGGCGCTGGGCGAACGGCTGATCACCGTCGATTGCGACGTGCTGCAGGCCGACGGCGGCACTCGAACGGCCAGCATCACCGGAGGGTTCCTCGCGCTGTGCGACGCTGTTCGCAGCGTCAAGGCGCTCTTGCCGGATCCTCAGCGCTGGCCACTGCGGGACACGGTGGCGGCGATCAGTGTCGGCATGGTCGACGGCCATGCGGTCCTGGATTTGAACTACGAACAAGATGTCGCGGCCGATGTCGACATGAACGTCGTCATGACTGGCAGCGGCCGGTTCGTGGAAATCCAAGGCACCGGCGAAGAGGCCACGTTCAGCGACGAGGAACTCGCCGAACTGCTCGCGTTGGCGAAACTCGGCATTGGCCAACTTCGCGATTTGCAGCTCAAAACGCTAGGCCGACATTGGCCGTAGCGCGAGCGTTGGCATTCCTTGCGACGGACTTCCAGGTCTCCCGCGCGACGTATCTTCCAACTCTTCCAACGGACCGAAGATCCGTCGCGCCATCCGTCGATCAGAGAAGACAACCCCTAGCCGCCGGCTTTCTTCGGCCCCAGTTCCAGCATCGCGCGTCCCATCGCGTCGCCAATCAGATAGTAGGTCTCCGCGTTTGTGTTCCAGTGGTAGCCTTGGCCAGAAGGCGACTGATCCTGGGGCCGCCAGAAAGACCGTGTTGGCACAAACGCCACGTTCCCTTGGAACTCGGCCCGCGCCGCCACGGCCGCTTGGGCCTTCATGAGCGATAGCGCTCGCGGATGCATTTCGGTGGGGCCCGACATCCCGGTCTCCGCGATGACGAACGGCAGTTTGGGCGCGCCCAAATCGCGACGCATGTCGCGGATGAAATGCGCCATGTTTTCCTCATACGCCGCGTTGTGTTTGTCGTTGATCCGATCGTTCCAGCCTTGATGCCAGCCGAAACCGGCAAGCACATAGCCGCGGCCCTCCGAGCCGGGCACCAACGTGCCGACATTGGCCAGGGCGGCTTTCACAAGCGACAACGTCTCCCGGTAGTACTTGCCGACAATCTGCGGATCCTGTTTGATCGCTTCGTCCGTCTTTTCTCCCTGCGAGTAGGGCACTGGTCCGGCGCTAGGCGACCGGAAATCGACAGCAAGACTTTTTCCACCCCAAGCGCACTTCACGAGCAGCACGGGCGCTTCCGTCGCGTCCCCAACCACCACACCAAAGCCCAACTCGGGGCCGATCCGATCCGACTTCGCCCCGTAACCCACGGTCAGCGGACCCTTGCGATCCAAGTACGAAATCCACACGTCGTCGCGCACGATCCACTTGCCGGTGGCGTCGAGCAACTGCTTGAACCGAGGCGCTGTCGCCGGATCTTTCGCCACGAATTCCAAACTGCCCTTGCCACCGTTGCGCGCCGGATCGGCGGCGATGAAACCGGCTCCCTCCATGTTCGACTGCCCAGCCAGGATGTAAACCTTGACCGGCTCCGCCGCCACGACCGAGCCTTGTAAGCTCGCCGCAAACAGCAGTCCTAGGATCGCGGCGATCCCTGAAACGAAGCGTATCGATCTGCTGGAGAGCGCGAGCAGCATGGGGAAGGTTTCCGTGACAAGTTGGACTGGAACGATGATGCTAAGGGGACCGACCCGCGATAGGCGGGCGGAGATTTTAACCGACGGCGGCGCGCGGCGCAATCCACGCGGCGCAATCCACGCGGCGCAATCCACGTTGTGCAATCGACGCGGCGCCATCGACGCGGCGCAATTCACGTTGTGCAATCGACGCGGCGCAATTCACGTGGCGGCGTCCACCGCCGGACAAGCGGCTCCTGACTTGACGCGCCTGCGATGAAGCGTCATACCACGGGCTCGATGGCAGATGATGGCGATTCAGAACTAACTGGGGAAAGTGTATTTCG
>JBJTOW010000663.1:0-23354 GCA_046074805.1 Planctomycetota bacterium
GCGTCCATCTACGAAAAGCTCGGCATCGACCGCTCGAAGCCGGTCTACACGCCCGCCAACCGGCCCGTGTTCCTTGCGCATGGCGGCCGTCGCATCGACGAGCTCTTCTGATTCTCGTACGACGGATTTCCCAGTCCGTCGCAAACTCTGGGAGTAACAGACTGAAGGTCTGTTGCAAGGCGGGAACGACGGACTAGGAAGTCCGTCGTACAGACGTGAAGTCCACGGCCTGCGGCGCCAACGGCCTGCCGCGCCAGTGGCCTCGTGGCACTGGCGCTGGGCAGGTCGCTCGCCGTCCTACTTTGCGAAGTTCGGATGCTTGGGGTCGCCAAGCGATTCCATGTAAGCGAGCAGGTCGAGGATATCGTTCGTGTTGAACGTGTTGAGCAGTCCAACCGGCATCGGCGAAATCTTCGACGGGGAACGCTTCTCGATGCTGCCTTTGGCGATCGTGACCGTCTTCTCTTCGAGCGGATTCGGGCGAATCACCACCTTCTCCGGCGATTCCTCGACAATCCGTCCGATCACGACGCGGCCGTCGTCGGTTTCGATCGCCGTGTTCGCGTACTGTTCGGACAACGCCTTCGACGGCTCGGTCATCGATTCCAGCAAATCCTGCCGTTTGAACCGCGTTGAGACGGCCGTCAGATCGGGGCCGATCGCTCCGCCTTGGTCGCCGTACCGATGGCACGCGCTGCACTGCGCCTCGTAGAACACCTCGCGGCCGCGGTTGAAATTGCGACCCTGGCCAACTTGCGGCAACAGCGATTGCAGGTCCGCGGTCGTCCACTCCTTCACCAGCTTGCGGTTCGCCAGTGGCGGGGCCGGCTTGCGGGCTTGGCCCGACGAGTAGGCGGCCAGCACATCGCCGAGCGCGGTGATCTCGTCCGGCGTCATCGTGAACTTGGCTTCCTCATGGGCCTTGGAGAGGAAGTTCGTGAAGCTGGCGCCGTTGTTGTAGTTGATCCCTGCGTCCTGGAACCATTGTGTCACGAAGTCCGGGTGCAGATTCGAACGCCCTTGGTTCCACCAAGTCATGTACACGCGCCGCGCATCAACGGTCCAACCCGACTTGATGTTGCGGAGCGCCATCACGTAGGCGATCTGTTCCTCTTGCGTCGGCGCCGCCTGGAGCAGCTTGACAGTTCGCGTCACCGCCTGCGGCGCGTTCATCGCCAGTAGGATTTGGCACAGTTCGCGATTGAGCGACTCGGACTTAGCCGGATAGAGCGAATCGAGATCGCTGAGCAGCCGCTGGGCCGACTGGCTGGCGGGAACGCCTTGACGGGCGAGCGAAACGCCAACCACGCGTAGCTTTTGGAGGAGCAGATCCTCGGACAACGATGCCGAAGGAATCGCGGCCAGCGACTCGATGAGCGCGGCTTGCATGGCCGGCGGCGCGACGCGGGCGAGGGCCAGCAGAGCGGTGAGCGCCGCCTGAGGCCGCTTCTCCGAGAGCGCTCGGGCCTGCCATTGGTCGAGCGGATTGCGTTCCAGCGCGAGGCGGGCAGCGTAACGCACATAGCGGTCGGGGCTGTCCAAGTGCGGCCAAGCGAACTCGACAGCGGTCGGATCAGGCTGGGCGTTGAACGCTTCCAGCTTGCGTCGCAGTTCCCGCGCTTCTCGGCCTTCGACATGTCGCAGTTCCGTCGTGGGCAGTGCCTTCGCCGGTTCCTCGCCCTTGTAGGTGACCCGGAACAGGCTTGCCGCCGTGCCACGTCCGCCGATCGAGAAATAGAGAGCGCCGTCGGCTCCGACCACGCAGTCCGTCAAGTTGAGCGGCGTGCGGCCCTTGCCTGTGCGGAGCGAACGCGGGGCGACGAAGTTTTCCCATTCGCCCGTATACCCGGCGCCGTTCGGCTTGAGATGCACAGCGATCAAACGGCCATAGGTCCAGTCGCAAATGTAAAACGCCTTTTGATACTTCGCCGGAAAATTGGCGCCGGTGCCGAACACAACGCCGGTCGGGCAGCCGATACCGATCGTCGCCGATCGCGGCAGGCTGTCCGGGTAGTGTTCGGGCCACTTCGCGGTGCCTTCGCGGAACCCTTGGTCGCCGCCCCGCACCGAATGAAACACATGGATCGGCCGATACCAAGGCGTGCCCCAGTCCCATTCCATATCGCTGTCAAAACCGAACAGCTCGCCGTCGGCGTTGAAGTCGATATCGTAGGTGTTGCGTTGGCCAGCCGAGAAGAGTTCGATGTTTTGCCCATCGAGGTCCAAGCGGGCGATGTAGCCACCGGGCGGTTGACGGCCGGCGCCGAAGCCGTTGCCGTCCTCGGCCCGCTTCAGCGGCAGGTCATCGCCGTAATTGCGGTGCGGCGATGTCGGGGCCAGATCATTCGGCACATTGACAAAGTTGCCGCACACGACGTACAGCTTGCGGTCCGGTCCAAGAGCGATCGCGTGCGCGCCGTGCTCGCCGGCTCCGCCAGCCCACTCCCGCAGCATGTCAATCTTGGCGTAACCACCGTCCGCCTGGGGCTGCGAGCAGCGGTAGAGCCCGTACTTGCCGTCCTTGCCCGCTCCGTTCAAGTACAACACGTCGTCCACGAACAACATACCCATCACCTCGGTGACGGGGATCGGCAAGACCTCTTCCTTTTCGACCTTCCCATCCTTAAGCGTCAGGCGGGTGATTAGCTGATTGCGTTGCCCGCCGAGCAATAGTCGGCCTTGAGGATCGTTCGCCATGCTGATCCATGACCCATTGGTTTTCGCATCCGCGCGAAACACATGATCGATCTGGAAGCCAGGAGGCGCTTCGAGCGCGTCCTGCGGATTTTCGACGGTCACAGGCTTCGACCCATCGGCTGGCTCGTAAGCCGCTTTGACGATCGTCAGCTTTTTGCCCGCCGGGGCCATGATCTCGATCCGGCCTCCCTCGGGAACTTCGCGAACCTGAGCCTCGTCGCCAAGTTTGAATTCGACGCGCAGCTTCTTCGGCACACCTTGCGCCGTGTCGCCAAACACATCGTTGGTGGCGGAAATCGACAGACGATTGTCTTTGACAGCAGCGGCGACTTCAGCCGTGACGTCGGTGCCCTTCGCGGCCAGAACCGGCTTTTGGATCAAGGCCAGCGCGAGGCATGACAAAAGCGCGACGGCAACCAATTTCGACACGGTCGCGCGTGCCGGGCGTCCGGCGGCCGCCAAGCAGGTCTGTCGCCGTCGAGAAAGAAATCCGGATGGAAGTGCGGAACTAGTCATTTTCATCATGGAGTTATCACGGGGAACGAAAACGTGAGAGAACACAGCCAGCGTGCGACGAACCCGAACAACGCTGGTCGGACAAATCGTAGCTGATGCGATGGAACGGTGGCAGCCCGCTCGACGGCTTGCCGTCCGGCGAAACAGCCCGAGTCGACCGTTGCTACACGGAACGTGTTGAGCGAATCAGTGAGGAGCCGGACGATGCGGCGCTTGGGACTGCGCGACTCGGACTGTGCGACTCGGACTGCGCGGTGCGGCTATTTTTTCTCTTCGACCTTGGGATTCCGTGGGCCCTGCGGGGCGTAGGGGTTCAACTCGAATTTGTCCCCTTGCAGCTCTTTCAGTTTTTCCCGCTGGGCGGCGGTGAGCACACCCAGCAGCTTGTCCCGCGACTCCTCGTTAAGCTTCCTGTAGAACTCGCGGGTCTTCTCCTGGATTTCTTGGCGAAGCTCGGCCTCCCGCTTCTTCAACTCCTCGATCTGATCCGGGGTGATCCCCAGTTCCTTCGCGACATCATCGGTGTTGAAGGCGGCGGACGAGCCATATCCGGAGGAAGCGAGCCGCATTTGCAACGCGATTTGGCGGATCCGTTTGGTTTGGTGCGGCAAGAGAACTTCCGCGACGCGTTTGTCTGAGTCGGCCCCGATCCGCGAGTAAACCTCCAAGTACTTCGTTTGACGCTCGGTGGGCGGAACGTCCTTCAGCTCCTTGTAGGCGTCTTGCAATTTGGTGCTCATTTCCGCACGGATCTTGTCGAGCGCCGCCTTTTGGTCCGGCAGCAAATCGAGTTCGCTTTGAACCTGCGGGTAGAGCAGATATTGCAGGTTCTGTCCCATGGGGTTCGCGTAGGTCCACCCACCCGCTACGGCTCCAGGCGCTCCACCTTGAATCACGACTTGCGCATGTGCCGGCGACACAACCAGCGCCAAGGTCAGCGCTGCGGCTGAAAAACAGCCAAGGCCGCGCAGCGATAGCCGGAGCCACACCAGTGGCGATGAATGGAATGCTGACATGACGAAAACTCCGAAATAGGGAAGGTTGGATCAACGAGTTGGATGTTGCGGCGGGTGGCAATGGGCGGCGACGCACTGGCAGATTAGTTGGGAATCGACTGTCGCGTTCCGCCCTAGAGGCGAGTGTCGCTGGCCAGCTGGTTCGCGTCAATGCGAACGTCGCGTTTCCGTGTGGGCAACGCTGAGTGTGCCGTCAAATCGCCCTTGCCTGGAGGTGGGAAATCACCTATTCGACGGTCGGTCATAATTCCGATAACGCGCTCTCCAAGCGCCGTCCGGCAACGGCCGCGGGGATGCGGGTGAGTTCGTAACTTCGACTTAGCTAGAAGAACCGATGGTTGCCAGGGTGTGCGCGATCGCGGCGGTCATACTTCTATCGAGTCTTGCGCTGAGGGCGGAGGACTGGGGCGTCGCCCGCGACGGCATGGCGCCGAACGGCCAACAGTTGGCGCCACGCGATCGCCATTCGGGCGGAGACGACTTCGCGAACCCTGCGGTCGACGATGCGAATCCGGGCCCGTCGATGGCTCCTTGGATCACGCCGAACCAGGAAGCTGTCGACCTGGATCGCATCGATTTGGCGGAGCCATCGGTTCCGGACATCGATGTTTACGCGGATCAACTTCCCGAAGCCGGTATCTCCCCGAGTGGAACTCGGCAGGACATGAATCCACTCGGCGGTCTCTCCGGGCAGGGAGACCGGGCCCCGGTCCGGCTGCGTTTGGAATGGCTTCCCGAGCGGGATTTGAAAGGTCTGGATGGCCGGTTATCGATCAACAGCCAAGCGTTGAGCCTCGCGTTTCCATTGCGGTTTGACGCTGATGGACGAGGGCTATGGTTGGGATTGGTGGGTGTTCGCAGCCTGGAGGTGGATACGGATACGCCACTGCCGGATTCGGGCCGACAGTTCCCTGAGCGATTTTGGGACATCGATTTTGGGGTGATGCGGTTGCATTCTTGGGAAGATGGCCGTCGCGCGGGCGGTATGGTGCGAGTGGGGTCGCCCAGCGATCGGCCCTTCGCCGCATGGCGGGACATGGCCGTCACGTTTCTTGTCTTCGCGTCGATCCCCAGCGGCGAGCGAAACGCTTGGTCGGTGAGCCTCTTCTACTCGCCGACTGGCCAAATCGTATTTCCGCTGCCCGGACTGGCGTATGTCTGGCGGCCTTCACCCCAATTTGAGGCGAGCCTGGGCGTGCCGTTTGCGTTGACTTACCAGCCGAGCGACTCACTGACCATCCAAGCAAGTTATCGACCACTGAATCAGGTTCGAGTGGCCGCGAGACATCGCTTGGGAGAGCTGTGGTCGATCACCACCACCTATGAAACAGCCAACGACGCTTTTTGGAGCTCGGACCGCGACAATGACCGCGAAAGGACCTACTTCTTCGACCAGCGCGTGACGCTCGGTCTGAGACGCGACTTGCCGGGCGGATGGCACTGCGAGGCATCCGCGTTTTACGTTTTCGACCGCAAGGTGTTTCACGCCGAGCGGTTTTCCCGCGATAGGCTGGATCTACTGCCTATCGAAAATTGGATAGGCACCGCGTTGCAGTTCGTCTGGATGCGATAACGAGCTGAAAACCCGCCGCGAAAGAACGACTACGCCTACGGTACTGGTGGCGGGGATGGCGGCGACGTTGGATCCGGCGGCGCGCCACCTCCGGGCGGGGACGACTGTTCGCCATTGCGCGGGAAACCAAAGTCATCTAGTGGCGACCCCTCTTCAAACTCGCCGGCATCACCGCCCGGACCATCGAACGTTATGCAATTGTCCGCTTCACCCGCCGCTTGATCATTGCTGTCGCATTCGTCAATGTTGTCTAGATAATCGAAACCCGCCGTGTTCGCATTATGAGCGACGACGCCATCCAACGAGTAGCTTTGGTTGATGTCTTGCAGCGAGTCGCCGACGTCGGACAGTTCACTCACCAGACCATCGCGCACGGCGGAAAGGCCGACGAGCAGTCCGACCACAATGCCGGTCGCGACCATGACCAATTCAGCGGAAACAACAAAACCCCGATCAACGCGAACGAAAGTTGACAGGCTTTTCGCGACCGATATCACTGGCGAAATCGACGTTAATCCAAACGGAGATTTGGTCTATATTTCCGCTGGCATGGGACAGTCGGGTTTGATTCGCGTCGATGCGAGCAATCCGGCGTCGATGAACTCAACGACTTTGTCTTTCGAGGGCGGCGTAGCGGTTGATCCAGTGAGTGGCCGATATGCGACAATCAACGGTGGCGGCACTCTACGCGTTTACAATCCTGACGATTCCGTGTTCGATACGGAAGCTTTGGTCGGTTGTGGCGGTAGTTTGGCAGCGGGAACCGGAACTTTTGGCATCAGCACTCAATGCAGTGATCACTTCGCAATTTACCGCCAATCCACAGCGACATTGACAAATTACGGCACCGGAGGAGCCGGCTCTCGCGTTGTTTACAATGCGGCCACTGGGCAGAACTTTTGGAGAGTGGATGGCGTCGGGACGCGTGTCTATGACGAGACCACCGGAAATCTCGTAACAACACTCTCCAATCGATATGGCGCCGACGCAATTCCGGCAAGTTTTAACCGGGTTTACGTCACAAACACAGGATTTAACCAATTGTTTGTGCTCGATGGCAACAAGTTGACGGTAACTGCAACAATTAACATGCCGATTGGCGATTTGGCGGTGGACACGGCGAATGACCGTCTGTATTTCGTTTCCGGCAAAGCGATTCAGGTCTATAACAGCGCGGGGACAACGCCGCTTGGCACATTCACGATCCCCGGCGGTTACACGCCCGGTCTGATTGACATGGCAATCGGTGACGACCGGTTGTACGTCTTGAGCGGAAAGTCAGGATCTCAGAATCGCCTATTCGTCTTGCAAGCTGGCTCGACGCCAGGCAATGACGTGTTGACGGTGGATTTGACGAGCGGCGATCCGCTTGCGAATGGACTTACGTTGAGTGGCTCGGGGGGTACCGACGCGTAGAGCGTTCTGGGTAGCGGCGGGCAGAATCCGACCTACTCGCCGAATGCCACCACAGCCAACAGCGGTGGTATCACCATTGGCTCGAAGGCAGTGGCATTCGACAAGGCGGAATCGGTCGAGTTCCTCCAGGTGGGCACGGTAACGGTTCGGACGCTAAACGCCGCAGATACGCTCACTGTGGCCAATGACCTCCTCGGTGACGGCGTGACGGCGGCTTTGTCCGTTTCGGGGACGAGTGGAGCGGTCGCGATCACCAAGGCGTTGGTTCGAGGCTCGGGACTGACGATCGATACAACGTCAAGCGACGGCAACGACACGGTGACGGTGACCAGCGCGAACAACTCGCACACGAACACCAGCCTGTCCATCAATACGGGCACGGGCACCGACACGATCGCCGTGAGCGGAGCGGTGACTATGGCGTGGGCGATCAGCCTCTCGTCACCCGCGATCCGCTTGGGAGCGAATCTGAGCACCAACGTGGCCGCCGCCGCCGGCAGTCTTTCGCTCACCGGAGCCGTAACCCTGACGGCAACGGCGATGCTTACGACGGATGGCAGCACAAGCGACGGCGCCATTCAAATCACGGGCACACTCAACGGTGGTTTTGGGGCGACGTTCGCGGCGGGCACCGGTAATGTTTCGGTGAGCGACGCCATTGGCGCCACCGCGGCATTGGCGTCGTTAGCGGTCAGCAGCGCCGGCAACATGACGTTTTCATCCACCCTTCGCACCACGGGCGATGTGACGCAGACGACTGGCAGCGGCACAACCTCGTTCAACGGCACGAGTAGCCCAGGGATCGGTGGCAATCTAAACATCGTCACGAAGTCGATCGACTTCAATACGGCCGCATCGACAGTGGTTGGAACAGCCAGTCTGACGGCGCTAGACGGCATCGCTTTCAACGCCAACGCCGGGCTCAGCGTTACCGGCACGATCGCCTTTGTGGCGAACAACGACACTTCTGGGACCGACGGTTTCTCGCAAGCGTCGACAGCCACCATACAGACGTCGAACACGAGCAGTTCGGCTTTGAGTCTGACCGTTCTGGGAGCGGGTGGCGCGGCGATTGGAGCGTTGCAGACCGGTGCGGGTGGTCGAGCCACAGTGACGGTGGGTGGCGCTATTTCGGACAACAATGGGTCGAGCGTGAACATCATGGCCGGGCAGACGGCGTTATCCGCCGTCTCCGGTATCGGCAGTGGCGATGCGATTGAAACGGCCGTCGGCACTTTGGCCGCGCTCAATACGTCGACCAACGCCATATCGATCGCCAATGGCGTGGGCGGCCTGCTTACGCTCGGCACCGTGGGCATTCTGGTTGGCGTGAGAAACAACGGGACACATATCACCATCGTCAACGGCAGTCCGTTAACGATCGCGGACGATGTGGTGGCCGGTGGTGATATCGCCTTGACGGCCACCGACTCGTCTAGCCCGGGCGACAACTTGGTGGTCAACAGCGCTGATACCCTGGGCACCGGCACGGTGGAAATCACGGCAGGGGGCGCGGCGCTGTTGAGGGCTGGCGATGATCTGACATTGAACAGCTCGGCTACGGTCACGGCGGTCGGCAGCGCGACATTCGCTGGCGATTACAACAGCGATGCCGGCGAAACGGCGATGACAACGATTCTGCTCGCTGGTTGCGTGGTCGTCACCGCAACGGTTGGCTCGCCCACGATCATCGTCACCGCCGGTGCGGGCAACGATACAGTGACATTGTCGGGGACTTACACGGCGACTGGAGGAGCGATTCAGGTTTCCACTGGCAATGGCAGCGATACGGTAACGTTAAACACTAGCAATAGCGGTAATTGCGCAACGATGACCGTGGATGGCGGCCTCGGAAACGACCAAATCACGATGACCAACCTTCCGAACGCGATCACGTCTGGCCAAGTGGTTACGCTGTCGGGAGGCGGCGGAACCGACACGCTGACAGGTCAAGCGGGTGTCAACGCCTTTGTTGTCAACGGCTCCGATTCGGGTACGCTCAATCACGTCACTTCGGGCGGCTCCAACATCACAAACCCGGCGATCAAATTCGACACCATCGAGAACCTCGTGGCTGGCCCCTTGGCCGATTCGTTCCTCATGGAAACCGGCGGATCCCTAGGCGGTTCGATCGACGGCGGCGCGGGTGTCGATTTGCTCAGCTATGTGAATCGCAGCGACGCCGTGACCGTGGATTTGACACTCGGCACCGCTACGCCTACGCCCACCAGCATAGCCGGCGGTATCGCCATGGAAGCCGCGAATAACAGCACGATCGAAAATCTGACCGGCGGAAGTGGGGCGGATTCTTTAACGGGCGACATCGACGACAACGCGATTATCGGCAATGGCGGTGACGACACGATCAACGCTAAAGCGGGAACGGATAGCGTCAATGGCGGGGCGGGAAGCGATCGTATCAACATCGAAGGCAGCGAAGCTGAATACGACACGATGGTCGGCGGCACGGGAATCGCCGGCGATGCGAGCGACTACGATTCGTTGATCAACATCGGCGCGGCGACGGTGACGCTGAATGCGTTCAACGTCACCTTTGACAGCTTCGCTAACAGCATCGATCTCTATGACGGCAACAATCAGAGTCTGCAAGGCAACGGCGGTTCGAACACATTGCAGTTCGGGTTCACGCGAGTGATCAATGTGCCGGGGCCGGGACGGACTGTTTCCGGCGGCGCGGGCGATGACACGATGACCACCGCCTACGACAACTCGGTGGCGACGACCTACGACGGATCAACGCACGTGACGGGCGACACCGTTTACATCGTGATGACGCCGCGTCAATTCGACTATTTGACGGACACGCAGATCACTGACCTAAACGCCTATCTGGCCGCGCCAACCGGCCAGACGTTGTCTTTGCTGGTGGATGTGCCAGTCGGCGAGATCGATCTGAGCGTGACGATGACGAATTTCGAGTCGGCTCGGGTGGCGGTCTTCGATGATGGGTTGATTTTGGACATCACGACTTGCTTCTCGAACATTCGCGCCGCGGCGCAGATTATCACCGGCAGCGATGACCCAGCGGTGTCGGATACCATCGACGGCACGGCGCTTACGGACCTGATCTTTGGACAGCGAGGCAACGACACGATTCGCGGCTTGGCGGGCAACGATTGCGTCTTTGGCGGCGCGGGCGCCGACGTGCTGTTTGGCCAGGACGGCGATGACCTGCTCGCCGGCGGCTCGGGCAACGACACGCTTTACGGCGGTGTTAACAACGATCGGCTGTTGGGCGCTTCGGGTGACGATTCGTTGTTCGGCGAGGCGGGTGACGATCAGTTGGATGGCGGGGCTGACAATGATATGGCCGACGGCGGCGCGGACAACGATTTGGTAGTTGGGAACACGGGCAACGACTCGCTGTTCGGCGACATTGGCTTCGACATCTTGCAGGGTGGCGAGGGCGGCGATTATCTCTCGGGTGGCTTGCACGACGACGTACTCAATGGCGGATTGGGAGACGACACGGTCTTGGGCGGGGACGGTTTCGACACGATCCAGGTCGCGGGCTGGGAAGCGGTGAACGACGTTATATTGGGCGGTGCGAACACGGATACGGTCGCGACCGTCGGCACAACGGCCGTTGTGCTCAACAACTTCAACGCGTCCGCGTCGAGTATCGAGGTTTGGAGCGGCGGCGGTTACGCGATTTTCGGGACCACGGGAAACAACGTCCTGGACTTTTCCGGCCTGACGTTTAGCGCGGTTCCGTTTGTCGATGGAAGCAGCGGCGATGACCGCATCACCGGTACGGGCGGCCCGGACGAACTGCGGGGCGGCGATGGAAACGATACGCTAATCGGGCTTGGCGGCGTCGATATCCTGCGTGGCTACGCGGGCGACGATTCGCTCAATGGCGGCAGTGGCGTCGATTATCTGTTTGGCGGTTTCGGGGCGGACACGCTGACCGCGGGCGACGGCAGGGACATCTACTACTTCGCTTACGACGACGCGCAGATGGACACGGTCACTGACTTCGAGCTGTATTCGGACACCCTCAGCTTCCGCGATTACCGTCCAACCTACAGCTGGACGTATTCGAACCTTTCCTTCGCCACTGTGGTGGCTGGAACTCGCGACGTGATCCTACCGACCGTCGCGCAGCTAGGCACCAACAAGCGGATCCGCCTACTGGGGTGGACCACGAACGTCGCGTCAACGCAGGTTCGGTTCACCTAAGACGCCGTTTTTCGAGCGAACTCGCGGGCCGGTGACGTTGCCCGCGAGTCTCGGATCGCCTACGCTTCGCGGCTTATGGTAATCGGCCGCCAGCGTTCGCTCCTTGGGTGCTGGGTTGGCTGATTGGCCATCTCCTCATCGCCACCTGCGCCTCAAGGATGTCCCTGATGGACGGCCAAGCAATTCGATCCGTTGCCGGCTCCTGGCTCCAGCGCATGCTCGCTTGGCGGGAACGAGGGTGTCGCGCGAGAAAATCGCGCGAGTCTTCCTCGAGACGAGGGCTAATGCTGGAGCGGCCAACGCTGGAGCGGCTCGAGGAGCGGCACACGATGGCCGCTGAAATGCGGATTGGAATGAACCTCGAGTCAGTGGTGGATTGGAGTCCGGCGTGGACGTTCACCGACGCTTTTCAGACATCTCGGCCATGGATTAGCCATGCCTACAACACGGCGACTTTTTCCGAAACATGGGAGGGCGGCGGACCGGTCGCTGTAGACGCGAAAGGCTGGCCCACAAGCCTGAATCAGTTCACGAACGCCCAAGGCCAAGTCATTCAACAGCGTCTTGGAACTTTGATGTTTCGCGATATCGGCACCAGTTATCCAGCGGGCACTTATCGCGCCGAGTGGGACGGGACGGCGACAATGAGTTGGGGATTCGCCGCGCGGCTCGTGGAACAAGGCGTTATGCCCAACGGCAAGAACTACGCCTTGTTGAATGTGACACCTAGCGCGGACGGGATCTATTTGCGGATTTCCGACATGAGCACCGCCAATCCAGTGCGGAATCTCCATGTTTGGCTGCCCGACGAGGGCGGCCGGAGTTTCGCGGGCCAAGTCTGGCAACCAGGGGCTGCTTTCTCCCCCTTTCATCCGAAATTCATTGAGCGGCTTGCGCCGTTTAAAACCTTGCGATTCATGGATTGGGCCGAGACGAATTCGAGCGATATCGTCTACTGGTCGGACCGTCGGCCGTTCGACTACGCAACGCAGCAGAGTGGCGATTTCCGCAACGGCGTAGCGGTCGAGTACATGATCGCATTGGCGAACGAATTGGATGCGGACCCATGGTTTAACATGCCTTATCTGGCGGACGACGGATTTGTCCGCGCCTTCGCCACCATGGTTCGCGATCAACTGGAACCAGGGCGAACTGCCTACATCGAATGGTCCAATGAAACGTGGAATGCGGGATGGGGATTCGAAACATTCGCGTGGGTCACGGACCAATTACAACTGCCCGAGAACGCCTACCTCAACGGCGACCGCTGGGCGTTTGTCGCTCGTGAAACTCGACGTGATTTTGGAATTTGGAGCGAGGTGTTCGCGGGTCAGTCCAATCGTATTGTCCGCGTGGTCGCCGGTCAGCAGGCGAATAGTTGGATCGCGGGCCAAATCGCCGCGAATATGGGCGGCCAGTTCGACGCGATCTCCGCAGCCGCATACGCGTTCGTCTCCGATACCGACCGAAGTTCTTTTCGCTCGACGACCACCGCCGACCAAGTGATCGATGCGCTATTGCGCAACCTTCCGACAACGTTTTCCTGGTTAAGCGACCACAAGACGCTGGCGGATCAGTGGACCACGACGCTCAGCCGACCGATCCGCTTTGTGGCTTACGAAGGTGGGCCGCACCTGGACAGTTGGGGCGGCGCCTACGAGCCGGCTTTTTTCGCCGCTGGAAACAGCCCGCGAATTTACGACGTCTATACGCAATTGCTGGCCGGCGCTAAGAGTAGTGGATTGGAAATGTTCGCCAATTTCAACTTTACCGGCGGCCTGTATCCATCCTCGTTTGGGGCGTTTGGCGCGCTTCAATCGATGACGCAATTGGCCAGCGCTGCTCCGAAATATCGCGCGCTGCTCGATGCCGTCAACTCGGGCGCCGCGCCGACGTTGGGTGTGGAAACTATAATGGCTGCGGCAAGCGAAGCGGGACCGGTCGCCGGCCAGTGGCGTGTCAGCCGCTCGGGAGACACTTCGGCTCCGTTGGCGATCAACTTCACGCTCACCGGATCCGCGACGGCATCGGACTACACGGGAGTTCCGGCCAGTCTGTCGTTCGCAGCGGGCGAGTCGTCGAAGCTGATTTCGCTGACGCCTGTCGACGACACCCAAGTAGAGGGCTCCGAGCAAGTGATTTTCAGCCTTGGCGCCGGGGCGGGCTACTCCATCGACCCGAATCGGGCCAGCGGCCTCGTCACAATCGCCGACAACGATGTGGCGCCCGTCCAAGGACTGAGCGGAGCCTACTACGACAATCGGGACTTCACCGGACTTAAGTTCACTCGGATCGATCCTACGATCGACTTCAATTGGGGAAGCGGATCACCAGATCCACGCATTGCAAAAGACACTTTCAGTGTTCGATGGCAAGGGCAATTGAAAGCGATCGAGGCTGGAAAGTACACCTTGCGGACGCTGAGCGACGACGGCGTTCGAGTCCGTGTTTCCGGCGTTTTACGAATCAACAATTGGACCAATCATTTAGCGACTTACAACACGAGTACGACATTTACCTTAGCCGCTGGGCAAAGGGTTGATTTAGTGGTTGAGTACTTCGACAACACGGGCGCGTCGACGGTCCGCTTGGAATGGAAGCGTCCGGGTTCCGCCAGCTACGCGGTGATTCCGCAGTCCCAATTGCTGGCGCCGGCGGCCGCGATACGGCCGCCTGGCGGTCCGACCGTCACGCAGGGGACGAAGCCGGTGGCCGAAGGAGAATGGGCCGCCGTGTCGATTCCGTTGGACATGGGGTCGGATCGATCTTCCCCAGCGGTTTACGCTACGTTGCCAGCCGCAGCCGCGTTTTATGAATCCATGGTGGGTGCGACTGTGGGGAGTGCGTCCGTGAGTGGTTTGAAAGCCGGCGGCCCATCAGCCGGCGGCCCTTCAACGGGCAGCTCGAAAGCGGGCGGCTCGCGGGCTGGTTATCGGCCGGCTAGCGAAGCGAGTGGATCGCTCCAGCCTGATTGGATGACACTCGCGGATGCGGTGTGGGGCGAAGAAAGCCATCTCGCCACCAAACCAGCTTTTACGTTGTCCTTTCGAAGACGTCCGTGATTCCCACGTCCACAATTCGCCATACTTGAGTTACGAATTTCGCCGCGTCCTGCCCTGATGGACCATGGTTGTTATGGGCGTCGTAGGATGTCGCATTCATTAGATCAGCTTAGGGATTGACCATGAATAAGGGCTCGCGCCGTAGTGCCTTCGCTTTTCAATGGTGGTTGCTGGCGGGAGCGGGAATGGCCTTGATCGCTATAGCCGTGCTGTTCTGGATGCCGGAATCGGGGAGATACCGAAATCGGCGCCCAGGCCCTTCGGGTGACTCGGCGACTGCCGGTTCGGCTCCAGCCACATCGACCACCGGAGCGTCCGCGGACGGTTCGGGCAGTGGTTCGTCGACCCCAGGCGCAACGATAGCCAGGGAGGGAGAACATAAGGCGGACGAGTTCTCGTTGCCAGCTTTACAGAAGCTAGTCGGACGCTGGCGTCGGCTCGACGCGGATTACGTGCTGAAGGTCGACGCGGTCGATGAACGTGGCGAGGTGAAGGCGGCGTATCTGAATCCGAATCCGATTCAAGTCGGAAAGGCGTCCGCGCACAGCCATGGTGACGCGGCGCATCTAACCGTTGAGCTGCGGGATTTCAATTACCCTGGCTGCATTTACGATTTGAACTTCGATCCGAAGAGCGGCAAGCTGAAAGGCACTTACTTTCAGGCGGCGCTTGGTGAAACGTACGACGTCGAGTTTGCTCGAGCGGATGGTCCATGAGAGCGATCGCCATTGGAATGGCCGATTCGAAGCACGACGATGCAAGGTTTTCGATTCGACGATCTTCGAACCGCGGCGGGGTGAAAATAAAAGCGGCGTCAGTCATTCCACCGGGCCACAGTGCCCTGAAGGCCACTGCAAGCCAAGAAGAAGCTGACACCCACTTTGCGCCACGCCATCCGAGCCTCGAGCCGTGCGTCCCATCGCAGGTTACCCACTTGTGGGAAGCGGCTGGTGTCGGTTGTCAACCGCGTACCGAAGCCGCCACGGACAGGGCGAACTGGCGACGCCGCCCGAGGCTCCCTTGCCGACATTGTCGATCGCTAAATCGACACCTCGCTTTCAGACAAGCCGTGCCAGGGTGGAAACCGGCGGGTGATTGGCCCCGCTCCCAGCTCCGTACTCCCCAGCGCTACTCACTCCCTCCACCTACATTACGTTGGCCGGAAAGCTTTGGTTCACAAACGGAGAAAAAAGGAATTCGTTCGGCGAGTCAGCGGGAAAGGCCAAGCGATATATGGGCAGCCGAGGCTATTTCGATTCGCGAAGATGTTTATGGCAATTGACGCAACTTATCGTGAGCTGGGTGAAAGCGAGGGCTGCGCCATCGACGTTGTCTTTTTCGGCGTGCTTGATCAGTTGTTCAGTCGCGTCTTGGAAGATTTGCAGTTGGGATCGGTAGCCAGGCGTTCGGCCGCGTACGAACCGTTCCACTTTGCCGAGCGCCCGCATCGCCTTGGCGTTGGTGGCGATGCGTTCAAAGTCGGCTTCGGCGATGCCGACAAGGATTTGCTGGGAATAGTCGAGTTTGCGCCGCATCCAGACGGAGGCTTCCTGGGGTGAGTCGCCCGTTGGCTCGGCTTGGGCCTGTGTTTCCTTGGCCTGTATCCTGGTGGCTTGTTTGTCGGGTGATGACGCGTTTGATTGGGTCGCTTGGGATGGAGACGCGGTCTGAGTTGTCGCGGCTTCCTGGGCCCATGCGGCGAAGCCTAAGATGAGAGTCGAGATTGCGAATATCGAGGCGATGGGAAGCCGCCGCATGTAGTCCTCCTGGGGCGAATGTCCGCCAAATTGCTAGAAAGCCCTTACTGCGTGCCGCGTGCCGCCGCCCTAAGGGAAGCGATTACGACGACTGTTTTCATGCTATCGGCTTTTCCGGGTGGCGAGAGCGAATTATCCCTGGTGGAGAATCGTCGCAGGCCGCACCGCCTTCCCGAATGACCCATCCTAACAGTGGCATAGGCGCGCGTTGACATCGCGCGGCAAGCCCCTACACTGGTCCCATTCCGACTGTTTCGAATTTGCCGAAAACAGCGGACGCGCCTCATGCGGGGGCGGCGAGGTTCGCGGAGCGGGCCTCGTTGGGGGGTTGGGCGGCCAAGGCGGCCGCGGCTGGACGAGGGTGCTCGCGGTGATGGATCCGCCGCGTGCCGCGTCGCGAGTCGTGAAGGAGGGTTGGTCACATGGAGAAAACCTCATGGCGTCAACATCGCCGGTGGCGGCGGGTTTGAACAGCGATCGTGGCGGCGAGTGCCATTCGGGCGACGAAATCGCCCAAGCGGCCGCCAGTAGTTTGCGATCGGGGCCGTACCCCGTTCTGCGGAACATCTCGTGCCGATGCGAATCCGGCCAATTGACCCTGACCGGCGCGGTCGGGTCGTTCTACCTCAAGCAGATCGCCCAAACGATTGTTGCTCGCGTCCCCGGCGTGGGCCGCATCGATAATCGGCTGGAAGTGCTCTCGTCCCGCTGAATCCGCCAAGAAACCCGCTCGGTAACCACTAGAGGAGTCGTGCGATGTCGACTGTGGAACGCAGTGTGCTTGTGTGCGGACCGGACCCCGATTTGCTCGACCTATTATGCAGTCGCCTTCGGCGGCTTGGCTGTCGCGTGCGGCCGACGCAGTGTGTCGAGCAGGCCGCCGCTTTTGCGGCGAGCGAGCCGTTCGCGTTGGCGGTGGTCGACGGTCAGTCGGCCAGCGTCGGAGACCGCTCGCTGCCAGAACATTTAGCCGATCAACCGCGAGCGGTCCGTGTCATCGTGCTCGTCGATTCCACCCCCCACGGCCCACCGGCTTCCTCCTTGGAGCGTGACGTACGTTTAGATGTGGGCGGCGATCTTCCGAATGGCGGCCCAGCCTATAAACGAGTCGCTCGCTTGCATTCGTGGCGGGAACTGGAACACGCGGTGCACGAGGCGTTCGAGTCCGACGATCTCGCCAACGCTCAGACGGCCGGCGCTCCTGTTTTCGCCTGATGCTTGGTCCAAGCGAAACATTGCGGAAGGCAATCGGTGATTCGCGTTGACGGCACCTGTCACATTGGCGCGCAGAACCATGTTGTTGCCGGCGATTTGACCCACCGGAAATTTAGCGTCTCAAACCAACAGCTCAACGGTTCACGCTGGATTTGACTGTTGATCGCCTCGGGCAGGATCGAGACGGGCGATTAGGAACACGATGCCGCCCAGCATCGCGACGTTGCGGACGAATGCGGCCGCGACGGACTCGAGCAGCTTTTGGGCCTGTGGCCACGGGCTGGCGCTGAGGAAGTCGAGGTCGAGACAGCCACAGGAGATGTCTAGTCCGCGCAAGACCGCTTGGCCCGTGGCGCCGCAGAATAGAAGCGTCATGCCGAACGAAAGGAGCAACGCTGGAGCGACTCGAGTGCGGGTGACGAGCAATAAGCCGCAGAGGAGTTCAATCCAGGGAAGGACGATCGCCACGCCGGCGAGCGCAAACCGTGGCAACGGCAATTGGTAGGCGTTCAGAGCGGCAAGGAAAGCAACGCCGCTCGCCGCCTTCGAGACGCCCGCCCAGAGCAAAAATCCACCGAGGGCAATTCGCGTACTATCGGCGAGCCAGTCGCGGCGATGCTTCTTCAAATCACTTTCGGGAACCACAGGTGCCGGAGTGGGCGTGGACGGATGTCCGCTGTCCAATCGCACAGTCCCTCTGGCGGCGCTCGCGATGGTGGCGGGCCGGGCGACATGAGAGCGGATCGACGAACGCACCGATGTGCTCAATCGAGTGTGCCGGGCGGCCGCGCGGGTTTTCCGTTTCGATGCTTTCACGGGGAGTCCTCCTTGTTGGCGGCATTGGCCGCCTGAGTCTGCTGCCATTCGGAGAAACCGCCGGGCAGGTGATGCACGCGGGTGAAGCCGAATTCTCGAACCAGTCGACTGGCAAGGCGGCGCGACGTGCCGCATCCCACTCCACTGCAATACACCACAATGGGTCGATCGGCCGCTTGTTCGGCTCGCAGACGTTCCAGTACGGCTTTATCGCTTTTTTCCGGGATTGAGATCGCACCGGGAATGTGGCCAGCATCAAAGGTGGTCGACGGCCGGGAATCGATCCAGAGAACGTTGGGGAGCGCGGCCGCCTCGGCGAAACGCACGGCGGGAACGGTAGCGGCGGGAGGAGCGGCCGACTGAGCCGCCATGCGGACACGCGCTTTGGACTCCGAGTCGGCCATGCGGGCCGCGCGTTCAACATGACGCTTTTCCCAACCGGCGAAACCGTCGTCCGCGAACATCACCATCGCATAGCCCAGTTCATCGACGAGCCGCGTCCGAAAGCGACGCATGGCGTCAGTTGGCTGAGCGTCGCCGTAGAGCACCACGAAATGATGAACATTGACGTGCGCGAGAAATGTTTGCCAGGTCGGCGCATCCAGACTGGAGCCGAAGACATCCAATGGATAGGAGACGGCTTTCGGCACGTGGCCGCTCTCGTATGCGGCGGCCGAACGAAGGTCGATCGCGACAGCCTTACCTTGCGAGATTCGGAATTCCAATTGATCCCACCGCATGCAGTCGATGGAGTGGGCCACATGCAAGGAGTGGGTACTTAGCGGCGAGTTCAATTTGCCAACAGCAGAGGCAGCAACGGCTGGGGAATCCGACAAGCTCCAGGAGACGCCGCTCGGACTAACGTGATTGAATGCGAATCCCAGGAATACTGCTAAAACGAGGATTCTCAGGGAGGAAAACCATGATTCACGATGTAGCAACGGAACCGCAACGTATCCAATCGATCGTATGTTCATTGGCTACTCCTATCGCCTGAACTCAGCCAAAAACCGACCGCGCGCTAACCCTGATCGCAAATCGATAGTTCGCCGCTGCAATCGAAACGTGGAAAGCACTCCGCTGGTGAACCGTCACATTCATCGTAATAGCCAGACACGAAGTAGACTTCATTGCCAATCACGACACTGTTCAAAAGATATACACAGTAGTTAATGGGACCGGCAGTCTGATACGCGATAAATGTCACTGGCTCGTCTATGGTAAAGAGCTCGGCATCTGGCAGCACCCATCCCGGGCCCTGGAAATCAACCCCTCGAGCAACTCCCTGCGAGATCATGTTGCCCGCGTCATTCACAACTTGCCACTGGAACTCCGTGGCGGGATGAACACTAGCCATGTTGTTTACCGAAAGGCTTAACTGAACAAAACACCCGCCGCATGGCTTGAGGATGTTGCATTCCGCCGACGATCCGCGACCCCAGCTTTCGTTGATCGCGGATATCGTCTGGAACAATCGTGTGAATTCCATGTTGAGCGGCGGACGGGCCGCCCCCGCCACGGTGTCGGCGAGCGCCACCACCTGATTCACCGTGATCTGCCCGTTGCGATTTCCGAGGAACGACGCCAACAGCGGAAAGCACAACACATGGGGCGTGTCGATACAGTCGTCATGATCGAATGTCGGCAGTGTCGCATCGACGATCGCGTCGCCCAAAGCGGGATCGCGGAGGATGTTAAGTTTCAAGGCGAGCAGGTTGCCTGCCAGCGAATTGTTCTTATTCCGGGCGGGATTCGTCGTCGTCCGGTCCAGTCCTTTTGGACTTCCGTTCGTTGGCAGGAAATTCCGCACGGCGGTCGCTGAGTTAAATGAGTATTTGCGATTGCTGCCGATTCGCACGGCTTTCGCGGACTTCATGATCGAGGTGAGCAAGGCGACGTTCGCTCGATCACCCCATTCCGTTTGGCTTAACGTTCGAAATTCGCACTGAGCGTAAGCGGCGTTGTCCGTCAGCGCCGCCGCGAATGTCAAACACCCCAAAACCAAACCAGCCAAACCATGCTTGGCTCGAAAGCGCGGAGAAAAGTACATCGGAGTCCTCAAGGAAAAGCATGCCCACGGTCAGCACCTCCTTGATGCTACGATCGCCCTCCATCGACGCTGAGCATCGACTAGCTAGAGATTGCCGCTTAAGGCGAAATCTCCGGTCGCGGAAGATTTGCCTTAGTCTCGGTGGCGATGGCAACGACGGCGACCGGCCTCGCGAATGGAAGCGACTGTAGCGGTCGCAGCGGCGAATCTCCCTGCGACGATTGTTGCGGAATTGAGGCCATAGGAGTCGCAGGTTGTCGGGGTTGTCCTTGCCATGGCGGTGGCGACGGCCGCCATACAGAGCACAAGGCTTCGAAATCGGGCCGATTCAACAGTCGATGTCCGAGAACTGGAGCTAATGGATCACTGCCCTGTCATGGGCGGAGAAGACGATTAGCGCGGGCTGCCCGAACGTAGCCTTGCGGACGCCTCTTCGGCGAGTTCATCCCGTAACTGTCGCACGCCCGCGTCAGCGGGCTGACGATCCAGCAGTCGTTGGGCAAAATCAAGGGCCTCCGCAAGGCGTCCCTGTTTCCGCAGGAGCAAAGCCAGCGCAAGCACCGGTTGAGTGGACCCGGGATGAGCCTCGATCGCCGCTCGAAGCACTCGCTCCGCATCGGCCTCGCGTCGGTTCATGTAGAGGCTCATCGCGTATCGATACTGGGGTTCCAGCAATTGCGGAGCGAGCCGCGCGTCACGTTCCAGCAGCTTTAACTCCTCGGCACGCAATCGTTGGGCTTCCTCGCGGCATCGAGTTCCTTCGGCCGCGATTTGTTCGCTCCGGGCGGTGTCGCCACGAAGTCCAGCCGACTCGCTCCGCGCCCCCGCAATTTCCGCCAGACGGTCGTAGAGTGCCGCAAGGTTGCCGCGTGGCCCCGCCAAATTCGGCTCGACGCGGCTGGCCGTCTCGTAAGCCGCGATCGCTTCCGCAAATTGCCCTCGGTTTTCGTGCATCAGGGCAATCAGGATGTGGCTTCCAGCCCGATCCGAGACGGCGTCTTGAGCCGTAATCAACTCGTCAATGACCGCATCCAGCCGATCCCGTTGGCGGCTGGCTAGTATCTCGCCCCGCACAGGTGTTGGCACGCGAATAAGGACTCGAGCGGCGGCATGGCGGACAGCCCGCGTTGGGGCGTCGAGCGCCGCGGCGAGTCGCCTGGTCAGTTGGCGGTATGCAGGCACCAGACTTTCGGGACTGGCGGCCGCGTCGAGATGTCCTTCGAGAAGGCCAATTTGCGTCTCGCAGCGTTCCAGTGCGCCGAGTTGAATTTGAGGATCCGCTGACTCCAGCAATCGCTCCGCGATCGCGAGCGACTCGTCCGAGGAGAAACGGGCTAGATAGTCTAGCGCCGATGCGCGGACGATCGACGGCGCCGTGCGGTTGTTTACGACTTCGCTCAGTCGCCGCTCGGCGTCTGGACGTCCCAAACGCGCGGCATGGAAGGCGTGAGCGTGGTGTTTGGCCTCTTCGGGCTTTTCTCCCCACCACCGAAGCGCGGCGGCCAGTGACCAACGATCGAGCCGATCGAGTTCCGCGCGAACTTCCGCGTCGCTATTCCGGGCCTTCAGCCAGTCCGCATAGTCGCCAAGCTTTTCGCGTTTCTCCTTCGTGATCGGCGACTGTGCTCGATCAATCTCAAGATGGCAGCCTGTACAGGCGTTGGGCGTGCCCAACTCGACGCTCAGCCCAGGCCGGGGAATCCTCAAACTATGATCGCGACGTGGATCGACCGCCATATAGGTGGTCGCCGGCATGTGGCAATTGACACACTGGGCGCCCGTTCCACCCGTCTGATGATGGTGGTGCCCAGGACCGTCATACTTTCCAGCCGGGTGCGCGTGGCATGAAGTGCAAAGTTTGTTGTCGGGATGTCGCAGACGGAGCGAATGCGGATCGTGGCAGTTGGAACACTTGATCCCCTTATGGTACATCTTGCTCTGCGTGAATGATCCGTACTCGTAAACCTCGTCGAGTATCTGACCGTCGGCGTGATAAGTTAGATCTCCGAGCCGCTCATTGTGGTACCCGTCGTAGTACGCGTCCCCCGGCCGATGATGGGGCGACACGAGTGCCCGCCGCGAATGGCATGGCGCGCACGCCTCGATTTCCGGACCGTTCGATTCCCCTTTCAACTTGGCCAGCGCGTAACCACGTTTGCGATCCCAAAAGAACGACTTGGATGTCGCCAAATCCACATGCAGATTGCCGGGCCCATGGCACGCCTCGCAGCTGACATCAATCTCGCTGAATGTGGTCCGATAACGCCCTTCCTTTGGATCGTACCGCCGCTGCAAGTTGGTCGAATGGCAATCAGCGCACATGCTGTTCCAACGCTGCAAGATGCCGGTCCAGTGCAGGTCGTCGTCCGGGGCGAGCTTCTCGCGGACATCCGGCGGGTCGAGATGAAACCAGCGTTGACCGGCTGTGTCCCAGGAAATCCGCAAAACCTGCAACCGCGCCAGTTCGTTCAATGGCTGGTCAGCCAGCCGATCAAACTCGACCATGTACTGCTGCAACGGAGCGACGCCGAGCACGTACTTCACGCGAAAGTCGGCCATCTTGCCGTCGGGACCCTCCGTGTGGACGAAGTAGCCGCCATCCCGCTGGAACATCCGCGATGTGATTCCATGGTGGGTTAGCGTCGCGTCCTGGAAATCCCCGAGCACCGTCGCGGCGGTAGCCTCGTCCATGGCCAGATCGTGGTGCGAGCCGGTCCACTGCTTCGACTCCGCCTGATGGCAGGCGATGCACGACTGACGGCCGACATACCGCATCGGCGCGTCGTCAGGCAGTACAACCCACCAGTCCCAACCGGCGAACGCGGAAGCCGCCAGCAGAATAAGAACGGCAACGACCGGTAGAACTTTGCGAGCAGAAAGAAGACTCGCCATAAACCGATGTTGCCCTGTATGCCACTAGCAGGCCCTCAATCCTTTAACCGCCAACTGACCAGGCGACTCGCCGCGGCACTCGACGCCCCAACGCGGGCTGTCCGCCATGACGCCGATCGAGGCCTGATTCGCGGGCCAACA
>JBJTOW010000664.1:0-4871 GCA_046074805.1 Planctomycetota bacterium
GGTTCGCCAATTGATCGAGTTCCGTCCTCAGTCGGACGAAGTGGTTCGCAAGTCCTTGGCGTTGTTGACGCCGAAAACGACCTCCGAACTCGCGACACGCATCTTGGCCGCGTTGGCGAACAGCCAGTCCCCCAGCCTTGGTCCGCAGTTGGTCGAACGGATGAGCGCGCTAAGTCCCTCCGCCCGCGTCGCCGCGACTCGCGTGCTCCTCGGTCGCCCCGCGACCACGCTCGCTTATCTGGACGCCGTCGAGTCCGGGGCCGTGCAGCTTTCCGATCTGTCGCTCGACGAGAAGCAAGCTCTCAATGCCCACCCTGATCCGAGCGTTCGACAGCGGGCCCAAGCGTTGCTAAAACGCGTGGGCGGCCTGCCGAATCCCGACCGCGAAAAGGTGATCCAAGAGTTGATGGCCGAAGTGGAACGCAAAGGCGACCCGGCCGCTGGCAAGGAAGTGTTCAAGAAGCAGTGCGCGAAGTGCCACATGCACTCGGGAGAGGGCCAGCGGATCGGGCCAGACCTGACCGGCATGGCGGTCCATCCGAAACATGAACTGCTCATCCATATCCTAGATCCCAGCCGCAGCGTGGAGGGCAATTTCCGCGTCTACACCGTAGTGCTGGAGGACGGTCGAGTCGTCACCGGAATGCTCGCCGGCGAAAGCCGAACCGCGATTGAGATCATCGACACCGAAGCGAAGCGGCACGCGATCTCGCGCGAGGACATCGACGAGTTAGTCGGTTCCAAAAAATCGCTGATGCCCGAGGGGTTCGAGAAGCAGGTGAAACCCGGCGAGCTCCGCGACCTGCTCGAATTCCTCACCACTCGTGGCAAGTTCTTCCCACTCGACCTCGCCAAGGTGGCCACGGTTGTCACGACTCGCGGAATGTTCTTCAGCGAGGAATCGGAGATCGAGCGGATGGTGTTCCCGGACTGGTCGCCCAAGTCGTTCGAAGGCGTGCCGTTCTACTTGGTTGATCCCAATGGCGACCGCCAACCCAACGCCGTATTGCTTTACAGCACGAACGGCATCACTCCGCGGCGGATGCCGAAGTCAGTGGCCTTGCCATGCCGGTCGCCTGCGCGCGCCCTGCACTTCCTCAGCGGCGTCGCCGGCTGGGGCTCGCCGATAGGCGAAAAGGGCTCGGTGTCCATGATCATCCGCTTACACTACGCCGACGGTTCGAAGGAGGACCATCCGTTGCGCAACGGTATCCACTTCGCGGACTACATCCGAGTGGAGAACGTGCCCGAGTCGAAGTTGGCGTTCCGTCTTCGCGGCCAGCAACTCCGCTACCTGACGGTCGAACCCCGAAAGACCGACTCGATCGACACCGTCGAACTGGTGAAAGGGCCGGACCAAACCGCGCCGATCGTGATGGCGATCACGGTAGAAACCCGGTAGGAGGCGTCGCGGCAAGTAAGTCGTCGCGGCAAATCGGAAGCCGCCGCGAAGCGGAGGCCATGGCAAATGGGCCGTATCGACAAAGCGGCCGTCGACGCCAACGTTACAGCGGACGCCAACGCCAAAAACGGGACGCCAAAAACGGGACGCCAACGTCAACGCGAACGCTACTCGTAGCGGATCAAGCTGAAAATTTCGCGCGGGGCGAGTCTGGCCGCCCCGCGTAGCGCGGCCAGTTCGATGGCGAAAGCGCAAGCGACGACCAGGGCGCCTGCTTGCTCCACCATCGCGCAGCAGGCGCTCACCGTGCCACCGGTCGCCAGTAGGTCGTCGACAACCAACACTCGCTGGCCGGGGGTAACCCCGTCGATATGCATTTCCAGCGTGTCGACGCCGTATTCCAATTCGTAGTGGAAGGCGTGCGTGTCGAACGGCAATTTGCCCGGTTTGCGAATCGGCACGAAGCCTGCGTTCAGCTCTATCGCCATCGGAGCGGCGAAGATGAACCCGCGAGCTTCGGCGGCGACGATCGCGTCGATGCCATGGTTGCGGAACGGCGCGGACAGTCCAGCGATCGCCTGGCGAAACGCGGTGGCGTCGGCGAGCAGCGGCGTGATATCGCGAAACAGAATCCCCGGCTTGGGGAAATCGGGAATGTCGCGGATAAGCGACCGCAGGTGGTCGTGGTCGGTTGAAGTCGAACCGGTTGGGCTATCGTGGGCCATACGCGATCCTCGGGCGGGTAGTCCGCTATCGTATTAACCGAGACGTCGTTCCCGACGGTCTTTCAAACCTTCCGCCAGTCGCTGGAGCGCTTCCGTTTCGATTTGCCGAACGCGTTCGCGGGTCAGCCCCAATTGCTCGCCGATTTCCTTCAGCGTGTGGGGCGAATGATTATCCAGTCCAAACCGCATGCGGATGACGGTGGCCTCGCGTTGGTCAAGCGTATGGACCATCGCCAAAGCGCGAGTCATGACATCGTGTTCGACCAACTCTTCGTCCGGGCTTTTGAGCCGCTCGTCGGTGACGATCTCGCCGAGCGACCAGCCATTTTCCGGCTGATCGGTCTGCGGCATAAGATTGTAGATGCGGATCGCTTTTTTGATGATGGGAAGTTTCTTGCGTGCCAAGCCGAGCACGCGGGCGATCTCTTCCGGCGTGGGCGTGCGGCCAAGCTCTTCGGTGAGCCGCAAGGTGGCTCGACGCCACTTGGACAGCAGTTCGACCATGTAGGCCGGGATGCGGATCGTTTTCGCGGAATTGATGAGCGATCGTTTGATCGACTGCTTGATCCAGTAGCTCGCGTAGGTGCTGAAGCGCGTGCCGACTGTCGGATCAAAGCCTTCGACCGCGCGGAGCAGTCCGAGGTTGCCTTCCTCGATGAGATCCTGCAAGCTGAGTCCCTTGCCGATGTAACCGCGGGCGATGTTGACCACCAGACGCAAATTGGCCCGCACCATGCGATCGCGGGCCTCGGCGCTGCCTTGAGCGATTTCCGCCGCCAGTTGCTGTTCGTCGGCGGCCGACAACAACGCCGTTTCATTGATTTCGCGCAGGTATGTTTCCAGCGGCGTTTGAACGGCTGAGACGCCTTTCCGACCACGCCGGGCGGGCAACTGGTCCGATGGGTCGATTTCTTGGTCGCGAAACTTGGGCATGTGTTGAGCCTGGATCGCCAAGGCGCGTTCCACGGGCGAGGAACGCGATGGTCGGGAAGTATTGATCGGAACACGGTGGCCGACGGCAAGGATGGGAACGCGCCGGCCAGCGAGTTGTGAATGGAGCGCTTCGAGCGGAATCAACAGCAACATCGGCCCTCGGCGAGCCGGGACTGCAAGCTGTAACGCGAACGGCGCTGTGCGACGGTCGCTCCGAAAGAAACGACAACCCCGAAGGAAGCGATCGCAACGGCTATGGCGAAGACGCCGTGAATGACAGGCGATTTGGCCGAGATAGCTCTGGCGACCAGTGATTCTTCAACTCTTTATTCACTGGTACGACGGACTTTCCAGTCCGTCGCCACCCATGCCTCGACGGGCTGGAAGCCCGTCGCCACCGATGCTTCGACGGGCTGGAAGCCCGTCGACTCAGAAACCCCTGCCGATCCGGACAGGGAACTGTCGCGAGCGATTAACGCTCGAAAGCGGCGTCGAAGGCGCGGCCGCTGGGAACGAAGTCCTTTTGTTTGACGAAGCGGGCCGCTTCGCGGGCGCCGAATTCGCGTTCCATTCCCATGTCTTCCCATTCGACGGAAAGCGGGCCCTTGTAGCCGACTTGGTTCAAAGCGCGGATGATCTCCTCGAAGTTCACCCCGCCCCGTCCCGGACTGCGGAAATCCCACCCGCGCCGCGGATCGCCGAAGTTCAGGTGGCTCGCCAGAATGCCGCTCTTGCCGTTGAGCGTAACGATGGCGTCTTTCACGTGCATGTGATAGATGCGGTCCGGAAACGCCCGGATGAACTCAACCGAGTCCACGCCTTGCCAATGCAGGTGGCTTGGATCGAAGTTGAATCCAAACGATTCGCGGTAGTCGAGCGCCTTGAGCGCCCGTTCGGCCGTGTACAAGTCGAACGCGATCTCCGTGGGATGAACTTCGAGCGCGAATTTCACGCCGCACTCCTCGAACACATCCAGGATCGGATGAAAGCGTTCGGCGAGCAACTTGAAGCCGTCGTCGATCATCTTCGGCGGCACAGGCGGGAACGAGTAGTTCAGGTGCCAGATGCTGGAACCGGTGAAGCCGTTGACAACGCCCACGCCGAATTTTTGAGCCGCGCGAGCCGTCTTCTTGAGTTCCTCGATGGCCCGCTGGTTCACGCCATCCGGATCTCCGTCGCCCCAGACGTGCGGCGGTAGGATCGCCTTGTGCCGCTCGTCGATCCGGTCGAGGACGGCTTGGCCCACAAGGTGCGCGCTGATCGCGTGGCACTGCAAGTCCAGGCTCTCCAGGAACTCGCGTTTGCGGGCGCAGTACTTGTCGTCGGAAAGAGCTTTGTCGACCTCGAAGTGGTCGCCCCAACAGGCCAGTTCGATACCGTCGTAGCCGAACTCTTTCGTCTTGCGTGCCATCTCCTCGAACTTGAGATCGGCCCATTGACCCGTGAACAGCGTAACCGGACGCCCCATGCCTGGTACTCCCCGTGAATGGAAATGCTGCCCGCGATCGACCGCGCGGCCATCCCGGCGACCCACCTAGGCAACGTTGTGCGCAACGCGATGGGCCGTATTGTGCCCCAGGCCGGCGCGGCGGACAAGCTAGTGCGTTGTCAACTCTTCACTTCCCAATCACGAGGACGTTTCGTCCATCGCAACGCCCACTTGCCGAAGGACTTGGCGGTCGGGTGCACGGAGTGCGGCCGAGTTGGCTCGCTTGAACAAGGCACGGGGCTACAGTCGCCTTGTGTTCTGTCACCTCAAAAACTTCGGATTGGAACGCGGCGCATCTGTCTCCCAAATCGTTTTCGCGACA
>JBJTOW010000665.1:0-4002 GCA_046074805.1 Planctomycetota bacterium
GTTTGGGCAATGTCGTACCGCACGTTCACTGGCATATTATTCCGCGCTGGGCAGACGACACTCACTTTCCGGACCCGATCTGGTCTTACCGCCGCCATGTGCCAGGGAAATAAATTGGAAACGGTGCGAGACGATTTTCCCACCCGATTTTTCGATACGGGAATCTGCGAGTCCCACACGGTGGCGTTTGCGGCGGGGCAGGCGAAGGCTGGTTTGCGGCCGATCGTCGACATCTACAGCACGTTCCTCCAACGCAGCTTTGACCAAGTATTCCAAGAGGTCGCGTTGCAGGACCTACCCGTGACATTTCTGATGGATCGGGCAGGCTTGACCGGCCCGGACGGACCGACGCATCACGGCGCGTTCGATCTGGCTTACATGCGGATTTTCCCGAACATGATCGTCGCCGCTCCAGGCGATCCGCACGATCTCCGGGGGATGCTTGCCTTAGCGATTGAACAAAAACATCCGTTCGGCATCCGCTATCCGAAAGCCACCGCGAAGGCGCTCGATTTGCCCCGGTCCGCGTTGGAAGTGGGGCGGGCCGAGGTTTTCTCCTGGGGTCGAGACGGCGTGTTCTTGTGCGCGGGAACCCTGCTGCACGAGGGCCTCGCCGCCGCCGCCCTGCTCCGCAAGGAAGGCCTGGATGTGGGCGTGGTGAATGCCCGCTTCGTGAAACCGCTTGACCGGGAGATTGTCGGACGAGCACTGCGTGAATGCGGTTTCGTGATTACCGTGGAGGAAGGCTGTCTTACGGGTGGATTCGGCAGCGCAGTGTTGGAAGCGGCCGCCGACATGCGACTCTCCTCCCATCATGTGCGGCGCTGCGGTTTGCCGGATCGGTTCGTGGAACATGGCGATCGGCAGGAATTGCTCGCTGACCTGGGACTCGATGTCCTCGGCTTGGCCCGAACGGCACGGGAAATGGCGGCGGAATTCGGCATCGAACCGGGCATCGAACCCGGGACGAAACGCGAGTCAACGGTGGCCAACGCGCCTCACCCCCTTTAGGGCCGACTGTATGTCGCACACCGCATCCTGGGCCGGCGTCCGTCGGCCACGTGTCGTTGTGCTTGGCCCTCGCGAACGGCCCACTGTCGTCGCCGCTGTCGAAAGTCTATTGCCCGCGATTCGCGGGCCAGCGGATGTTGTCACGGTTGACTTGGACTTCACAAGCGACCTGCACCAACTTGAATACGACCTCGCGATCGTGCTCGGCGGCGACGGGTCGATCCTTCGAGCGGCGCGGCGAATGGCGCGGCGCCAGCGTCCGATCCTTGGTGTCAACCTCGGCAAGCTCGGCTTTCTCGCCGATCTTTCGCCCTTGGACTTCACGGCGGTCTGGGAAGAGGTCGCGGCGGGCCGCTGCCTCATAGCCGACCATCTGATGTTCGATTGCGTGGTGATGCGCGGCGACGTGGCGATTCACGAGTCGATCGGCTTGAACGAGACGGCGATCCTGGGTGGCCCTCCCTACTCGATCCTGGACATCGAACTTTACGTTGACGCGGAATTGGCAACTACTTATAGTTGCGACGGTTTGATCCTGAGCACTCCGGTCGGGTCGACCGCTCACAACCTGTCGGCGGGCGGTCCCATCTTGCGGAAGACATTGCCGGCATTTGTGTTCACGGCAATCGATCCGCACACGCTGACCGTTCGCCCAGTGGTCGACGACGCCGACCGCGTCTACGAGCTGGTGGTAAAGAAGCCACACGCCACGACCTCTGTCGTGGTGGACGGGCAGATGCTTTGCGTCCTCGAGTCGCTGGATCGCGTCCGAGTGAGGCGGGCTGAAATGACATTTCAACTGGTCGAGGTTCGCGGCCATAGCTATTACCGCACGCTCCGGGAAAAACTCGGCTGGAGCGGTCGACTGCGGAGCTAAGGGACGGTTGCAGGCAAGACGTTTTCGCAAGGAGGCGAACGATGGGGGGATGGGGAAACGGGTGGCGGAAAGCGCGCAGTCTTTGGTCTCGCATGATTGCTTCCGGCCTGGACAATGTTGATTGGAACGAATCTGGGACGAGGCTGTGGGGAGGCCCGTCAGCCGCTCGCTCAAACCGCGGTTCCATCACGCACTGGGCGACGACGGGAACTCTTTTGATCGGCGCCGTGTTTCCCGGCTCTTTGACGGCGGATGACGCGCCGGTTAGTAAAGCCGAGCCTGTGGCAACCACGCCTGCGGCGGCCTCAAAGAACGAGCCTGCGGCAACCACGCCTGCGGCGGCCACGAAGACCGAGCCTGCGGCGGCCACGCCATCAAAGCCGACCGGCCAAACCAAGCCGGCCAGCCAAGTTTTGTCGCAGCAATTGCAAGCGGCCGCGCGGCAAGTGGCGAACTCGCAATCACACACGTTTGCCTATCGGGCGGCTGTGGGCGAGACGCTCCGCTGGAAGGTAACGCATTTGGTAACGGTGGACACGAAGATCCGCGGCAGCGAGCAATCGGCGAAGACACGGAGCGCTTCGACAAAATCGTGGCGTGTGACGGGTGTCGACGACGAGGGCAATATCACGTTTGTCTACACGGTGGACGAGGTCGACATGTGGCAGAGCGTCACCGGTCGGCAGGAGATCCGTTACAACAGCCGCACGGATTCGATGCCTCCCCGTGAATACGAAGCCGCCTCGAAGTCGGTAGGCGTTCCGCTGGCGACGGTCACGATCGATCGCTTTGGCCGGGTGGTGAAACGCGACAGCGAGCAATCGCAGTTCAATCCGGGATTGGGCGAGTTGACGATCCCGTTCCCCGAGAAGGAAATGAAAGTTGGCGCGCGGTGGAATGTGCCCGACGAAATCCGGATTCGGCTGGAAGATGGCCGAGTGCAGCGGGTGCAGACGCGTCAGGCGTACACACTGGAGAAAGTTGAAACGGGCGTGGCGACCATCGGGATCAAAACGGAAGTTCTGACGCCGGTCGACGATCCCAAAGTGCATGCGCAATTGGTTCAGCGCTTGACCCAGGGGTCGGTCAAGTTCGATTTGGACGCGGGCCGGTTGATTTCGCGTCAAATGGACCTCGACGAGACGGTCATTGGCTTCAGTGGCCCGGACAGCGTGATGCAGTATCTCGCCCGTTTGACCGATGAACTTCAACCGGCTAACGCCGTCGTATCGGAGCGTTAACACGCCGTGCTGCCGTTGTTGGCGAACACCCTGTTGTTGTGCATGTCGGTGCTGGCGATCGCGGTGCCGGCTGGAGCCGCGACAGCGTGGGTCGGTTTCGCGTTCGACTGGCCGGGGCGGCGGATTGCTTTAGCCGCCTTGATCGGACTGCTTGCCTTGCCGCTGTATCTACAAGCGGCCGCATGGGACGCGGCGGTGGGTCGTCAAGGGTGGCTGGGGCCAGTGCTGGGAATGGGTGGAGCGCCGCTATTGGATGGCTGGCCGGCAGCCATCGTCTATCACGCCCTCGTGGCCTGGCCATGGGTCGCGGCCATTGTGGGACTGGGATTGCGCGCGGTCGAACCGGAATTGGTCGACATGGCGCTGCTTGATGGTCCGCCTACCCTGGCGGCTTGGCGGGTGCTATTGCCGCGAGTTCGCGGATCGCTCTGGGTCGCGGCTGCGTGGGTGGTCACGCAAGTTTCCGGCGAGATGACCATCACTGACATGTTTCGAATCCGCACGTTCGCGGAGGTGCTGTATAGCGACTTCGCGCTTGATCCCGATCCGGCCCGTGCCGCTCTGCGCTTGGCGCCTGGCGTGGTCTTGGTCGCGTTGCTGGTTCTCATGATGTTGCGTTTAGCGGCGCCGTGGCATGCGGGCCCACGACAACTTGTGCGAAAATCACCATCAGCGAGCCGCTTTTCCGGTGGACGTGGTTCAGCAAACCGCGATTCAGCAAGCCGCGATTCAGCAGTCCACGATTCAGCAGTCCACGATTCAGCAAGCCGCGTATCAGAAGTCCGTGCGTCAGCGTTTCGTTTTTTGGAAAGCCTCCGGTCTTGGGAGCGTTGGTCGACCGGATTTCGGCTCGGCCTGAGTCTCAAACTATGG